>JAXHVG010000121.1:0-7617 GCA_034189245.1 Caldifarciminota bacterium | reverse complement strand
TTGACAATGAGTTTATTCATATGATTGCCCAGAATACGGATAAGGTCTATCATTCTGCAGAGTATCTGGTATTCAGTATTCTGCTCTATTATTCCCTGTCCGGTTCATTTGATTATCCTGTATCAAAGAATATCACAATTGCCGCATCCTTTGTCATAACCACTGCGGCAATTGATGAGATGCATCAGATATTCATCAAATCACGGTCATGCACACCTGCGGATTTCCTTGCTGACCTGATTGGCATGATGATAGTGTATATTATTATCGGTCTTATTAATATTAAGCGGAGAAACCATGAATTACAGACGCATTAAAGGCACGAATGACTATCTGCCTCAACAGTCCCTTCTGATAAAGAGTATTGAAAGTGAGCTCTACAGTCTCTTTGAAGCATACGGATACAAATGGGAGATAACCCCTATACTTGAACCGTATGAATTATTTGTGAGAAGCATAGGGCAGTCCAGTGATATTGTAAGCAAAGAGATGTTTATTATTGATTCATCAAAGAACAAAATTGCTCTCAAACCGGAAGAGACAGCACCATTATTCAGAAGTGTTATTGAGAATAATTATATCTCAGACAGTTCAGTGAAGAAACTGTGTTATATCACACCGATATTCCGCCATGAAAGACCACAGAAGGGAAGATACCGGGAATTCTATCAATACGGTATTGAAGCCATCAATACAGGTTCTCCCCAAAGGGATGCTGAGATCATTGAAATAGGCAGAGAGATCATTAGACACTTTCAAATAGAAAATATTGAGCTGAATATTAATTCAATTGGATGCAGAGATTGCAGATCTTCTTACAGGGAGACGCTTGTTGAGTATCTCAGAAATGTAGAGGGCAGGCTGTGCGCTAATTGCTCCAAAAGGATACAGACCAATCCCCTCAGGGTATTTGACTGTAAAAACAAGACATGCATCAATGCTCTGGAGGAAGCCCCGGAGATTACGGATTATCTCTGTGAAACATGCTCAGCACATTTTGAGGATGTAAAGAATGGACTGAATGAGAGGGGTATAAAATTCACTGTCAATCCGCGTATTGTGAGGGGACTTGACTATTATTCAAGGACAGTGTTTGAATTCATTGAAAGAGGTGATAAACTCGGTGCCCAATCCGCTGTTATTGCAGGCGGGAGATATGACTATCTGGGAGATGAAATAGCAGGCCGGAATATCAGAGCAGTGGGTTTTGCAGGGGGACTGGAAAGACTGGTCATGTCCATGCCTTCTAATGTCAGGGAGAAAATGCTTGCAAGTAAGAGAACGGATATTGTAATTGCTTATTTTGACAAAAAGGCATTGAAATATGCACGAAAGACAGCTGATATACTGAGGAAGAATAATATATCTGTTGAAATTGCCTATGAATTTGATAAAATAGGCAAGCAGATACAGTTTGCATCCAGAATAAATGCAAGATATGTTATGATAATCGGAGATAATGAAATAGATACAAATCAGGTGACATTGAAGTATCTGGATTCAGGCAGCCAGCAGACAATTGAAAATACTATTGAAGCAATAAAAGAGGTTATCAATGCAGAATAATTACAAAACAGCAATGAGAACAATTCTATGCGGGCATGCAGATGCCGGTATGGAAGGCAGTACTGTAACTGTATGCGGATGGGTAAATAAGACACGTGACCACGGTAATCTCATATTTGTTGATCTAAGGGACAGGAGCGGGATTGTTCAGGTATTCTCCAATGACAAGTCCATTGCATCTCTCCTCTCTGATCTGAGACTTGAGGATGTAGTGCAGATAAGAGGCACAGTAAGAAAGAGACCGGATGAAATGATAAACAGAGCAATACCGACAGGCGAGATAGAGATTGAATGCATCAATCTCAAGGTGCTTTCCAAAAGCAGTGTGCCGCCATTTGTTGTTGAAGATGATGTGAGGGCATCGGAGAATCTGAGACTTAAATACAGATATCTTGATCTGAGAAGGCCTACAATGCAGAATATACTGAAGAAGCGCAGTGACACCTATAAGGCAATGAGGGACTATCTTACAGATAAGGGTTTCATGGAAATTGAGACACCTGTTATGTCAAGAAGCACTCCCGAGGGTGCGCGTGACTACATAGTGCCTTCAAGGGTTCACCCGGGCAAATTCTATGCACTGGTGCAGTCCCCGCAATTGTATAAACAGCTCCTTATGGTATCGGGCATAGACAGGTATTTTCAATTTGCGCGGTGTTTCCGTGATGAGGACCTGAGGGCAGACAGGCAGCCTGAACACACACAGATAGACATGGAAATGAGTTTTGTTGAGAAGGAAGATATATTCCGCATTGTTGAGGGTTTGATCAAATATACATTCAGTAATGTGATAGACACTGAAGTGAATATCCCTTTCCCTGTAATGAGTTATCACGAAGCAATGGAGAGATTCGGAACTGATAAACCTGATTTAAGATTTGCTCTTGAACTGATTGATATAACGGCAAAGGCACGCGCATCAGACTCCAATATACTGAAGGACAATGAATATACCGGCGGTGTTTTCATTGAAGAGAATGTATCGCGCAAGGAGATAGACGAGTTAACAGATTTCATGAAATCTGCAGGTGCTGCCGGCTTGGGTTATATTAAGGTGAAAGAGGAAAAGAACAGCGGACCATTTTCAAAGTTCCTTGATGTTGATGATCTCTTCAATTCACAGGAGGGTGTATTCTTTATTATGTCCGGCAAGAGACGGAGGACACAGGAGTATCTCGGTATGCTGAGAAACAGGATTGCTGCAATGAAGCATATACGCCGAAATAATAATTTCAATTTCCTGTGGGTAACTGATTTCCCGCTATTTGACTGGGATGAGGAAGAAGAGAGATATGAACCGTTTCATCATCTATTCACTATGCCGTCCAAACAGTATATAGGGAAAATAGCAGAAGATCCACTGGCTGTGACAGGTGAACTGTACGATCTTGTCTGCAATGGAGTGGAACTTGCCTCGGGCAGTATAAGGATACATCAATACGATATCCAAAAAGAGGTTATGGAGATAATCGGCATAGGCAAAGAAGAATTGGAAGACAAATTCGGTTTCCTGATGGAAGCATTCAAATACGGTGCACCCCCGCACGGCGGTATTGCGCCGGGTCTTGACAGATTGATTATGACAATGATGGGACTTGATAATATACGTGATGCAATTGCATTCCCCAAAACCCTCAATGCAGTCGGTTTAATGGAGGATTGCCCTTCGTCTGTTGAGAAAAAACAGGCAGATGAACTGCACATAATTATTAAAGAGGATGAATAATGAATATGAGATATTATCCTGACCCCGCGTTGAGAATAAAGTCATCAGAAATTAAAAGCATAGACAAATATATCAGAAGAATAATAAGGGAGATGAAGGATACAATGATACTTGAAGAAGGTATAGGTCTTGCAGCCAATCAGGTAGGGATTACAAAGCGCATTATTATAGTGGATTTCCTGGACAAAAAAGAAGCACTTATAAATCCCGGGATAATTGAACATTCTGATGAAAAGGAGAAAGGACTGGAGGGATGTCTCTCATTCCCCGGTCTTCAGGTCAATATAGAGAGATATAAATCACTGACAATCAGTTATATCAATGAAAATGGAACAGAGGAGACAAGAGAGCTTACAGACCTCAATTCTATTGCCATTCAGCATGAGATAGACCATTTGAACGGGAAGCTGATCATTGACTATATGCCTCCCCGGGAGAAACTTGAATATAATCTCAGTGTAAATTCCAAGGAGTTAAAATGATAGAAGTACAATTACTCAAAGACATGACATTTATAGGCAAATCATCAACAGGCCATTCCATTGTTATGGATACAGGTGAAAAATCAGGCGGCAGTCAGTCAGCACCTACCCCCATGGAGATGGTGCTTCTCGGTCTGGGAGGATGCACGGGTATGGATGTTATCTCAATACTGAGAAAGATGAAGCAGGATGTAAAAGGATTCAGGATTGAGATTGAAAAGAAGAATGCTGATGAGCATCCCAAGGTCTATACAGAGATCAGTATGAAATACATATTCTCAGGCGCCCGGCTGGATGAAAAGAAAATAGAAAGAGCAATACATCTCTCGAAGGATAAATACTGTTCAGTATCGGCAATGCTGGGCAAGACAGCAGATATAAGTCACACATTTGAAATAGAAGAGGAATAATGATGAAAAGAATCCTTTTGATTTGCCTTATTATACTCTCAGTTCTTACATTGTACAGTGAGGAGAATTATAAGCAGGGTATGAAATACTATGAGAACAATGATTTTGACAGGGCACGTGCATATTTCAAGAAATATCTTGAGGAGAATCCTGCAGGTGATTTGAGAAAAGAGGCAATGCTAAAGATATACCAGTCATATTCCTTCAGCAAGGAAGAGGAAAAAACATCCATAGCTGAGATGATATCCCAGATTTATCCATTTGAAAAAGAAACCGAGTTTATGCGCATAGAGATGGCGAATCATTATATTAATGAGAATGAATATTTTGAAGCAGCAAAGTGGCTCATGGAAATAGTCCTTTTCTCTGACAAGGGGTCAAAGGCGAGAGATACTGCTGTTGAGAGGGTCAAGAGATATATAAGCACTAGACTGGAACCGAGAGAAATTGAATTTCTGCTTTATAATTATCCTTCAAAATCATTTGCCCCCCTGATGCTTTTCAGGCTTTTCGGTATATATCATGAAGAGGGTGAATATGAGAAATCGGAATTTTTCAGGAAGAAGCTTATACTGGATTATCCTGATTCCTACTACACAAAGAATTTTATTCTTGAACTGGAAAACACACCGCAGGCAAGAAGCAAGGTTGCAATACTGCTCCCCCAGACAGGAGATCTCTCTCCTTACGGGGAATCTGTAAGAAAGGGCATTGTCATAGCATCTTCCGAGGAAGATATTGATTTTGTTTTATTCAATACAATGTCCAATGCAGTTGCTGTTACAAAACTGATTGACTCAATATACAATGACGGCAGTTTTATGGCAGTAATAGGGCCAATCGGATCATCGGAAGCAATTGCTGCAGGTGCATATCTCTATGACAGCAAAAACATGCCTGTCCTTCCGCCCATTGTCACTGACGGAGACCTGCTGGAATTCAGTGAGGATATTTTCCTTGTCAATAAGACTCTTATTGAACAGGCGAAATTCACTGTGGATTTTCTCAATAAGACAGGTACTGTAGCAACTGCAGGTATTATATATCCCGATAATTCATACGGCAAGACACTGGCTGATGCATTTATTGAGGGAATTAAAAAAACAGATATTGAGTTGATGTTTGATTTTTCTTATATACCGGGGACCTCTGATTTTACGGACAGACTTACATCAGTGAAGGAGATGAATGTGGATGTCATCTATCTGCCTGTGTCTGCAGAGGATGCAATACTGCTCTCCACGCAAATTGCATATCATGATATTGAAGCAAGAATGATAGGTTCAGATACATGGTATAGTGATGATCTGATGCGCCTTGCCCGGGATTATATTGAACAGGCAATTGTCATAAAGCCGAAGGATATAGACAGGTATTCGGATGAATATATTAATTTCAAATTGAAATTCATGAAGAAGTACAATAGAGAGCCGGATAGGTATTCAATGCTGGGTTATGATACCTTCAAAATGCTTGCAAGAATCATACGTCTGGGCTATAATAACAGAAGCAAGATAAACAGATACTTGAGAAGCATGGATTATTACAATGGTGTTTCCGGACAGATAACATTCACCGGAAACCGTGAGGAATTTGATGTTTATCAGATAATAGATTCAGAGTTCAAAAAGAGGAGATAATCAATGAGTAAAGAGAAAAAACAGTCCACAGATAATAAGGATTTTCCCGCAAAGTTCTCCAGGAGGAGTCTCATAGTGCTCACTGCTGCTCTTTTCACAATAGTATTGGGTTTTATTCTTATGAGTACAGGTGAAATAGTCGTATCGCCGCTTCTGCTTGTCATAGGGTATATAGTACTGATACCTGCAGCATTGTTGAAAAAATGAAGAAGTTTTTTCTGATAACGGCAATTATCCTACTGTTCTGCTCCATGCATTCCGAAGCATTGACAGATAATTACAAGCAGGCAGTGAAACTGGAGAATACCGCTTTCTCAAAAATTCCCGCATTCGGGGATGTGCTGAGAGGAGAGGGGTATTTGCCGGATATGGATTTTGATTATGTAATAAGCTATTACAGGGACTCTGTCATTGGATTTACAGATAATCCTTTCCATTCTGCTGCATTCGGTATTGCTCACTATTACAGGGATAATGAGGATTCTGCCCGGTATTATTTTGAAGAGGCAAGGGCAAAAGCGGAACTCAATCCTGCTGTTCAATTGAGATTATTCCAGTTGTTTTCACTGCACGGTATAGATTATGCTGTTGACAGGCAGCTTGATGAACTGATTGCACTAAAGTACAGAATCGGTGCTGCTTCCATTCCTGAAGCAGGTGAATACCTTAATTATACTGCTGTAGATAAATTCAAGAACAATGAAGATATTGCAGTGATTGAAAATATACTTATCAGTGCAAACAGGGTTGATCCCTATAATCCCGAGATTATAATGAATCTTCTTAAAATGTCACTCCTGAAATTCAGACCCGGGAACTTCTATATTATTCTCAAGATGGTGAGCAATTCCCTGAATGACATTTTCAATAAATTTGTTTTGCTTCATAATATCCTTGTTTCTGTCAGATATGCGTCACTGGCAATATTCCTCATACTCACACTTCTGCTCTTTATCAAGAATATAAAGAAGATATTTTTTGCAATCAAGAACAATCTGTCAGGCAAACTGACAGGTTTTCAAAAAACACTTATTGTAATCTTTATAATCACACTGCCCCTCATATTGGAGCTGCACCCTCTTATCTGGGTATTTTATATATCAGTGATTAATTTCTTCTTTATAAGAAGGAGGGAAAAGATACTGATAGGCGTATTAATGATAATCATTATAATGATGCCTCTATTCTTCTATGTTGAGAACCATGTAGTAAGCAAAATGACACCCTCGGATAATTTGTCTGTTATTGTAAAAGCCAATTATTCGGGATGGAATATAGATCTGGTTGAGAAGATAGACAAATTAATTGAAGAACAGCCGCTCAATAACGGACTGTTCTTTGCAAAAGCGATGCTGTATAAGAAAGGCGGATATTTTACTGAAGCTGAAGAGGAGTATAACAAGATTCTGCTGACAGGGGAATCCAATGCTCAATTGTACAATAATATGGGTAATGTACTCTATTTGAAAGGACTGCAGTCAAAAGCGGAGGAGTATTACAAGAGAGCCATAGAGATTTCAGATAAGCTTCCCGAGCCCTATTTTAATCTCGCACAGATTTATATAAACAGAATGAAACTCACTGAGTCAGACAATTTTATGGATATGGCTACTGCAATTGATAATGATAAAATAAGCCGTTTTATAGATAATGCTGCTGAGGATTATTTCAATACTGAGGTGATGGACTGCAATATACCGGAGGCATATCTCTGGAATGAGTTCTATAAGAGAAGCGAATTGAGCAATGAACCTGTGATAATGGGACTGAAGATCAATATACTTGTCATGATA
>JAXHVG010000120.1:0-2208 GCA_034189245.1 Caldifarciminota bacterium | reverse complement strand
CTGTTCCTGATTTCAATGCTGAGAGGGATATTTCAATAAAGATAAAGGATATACTTGCAGAGCAATTTGATATGAATGAGACTGACTCGTATATATGGCATGACAATGACTTCCTCAAACAGATACAGTACAATACAACATGCTCTATTGAACTGAAGAATCCGGTGAGTTCCGTAAATACTCTGCTGCGCGATTCAATGCTCACAACAATGCTCAGGTTTTCTCTGGAGAATCTGAAATTCTATGACTGGTTCAAGCTCTTTGATATCGGCAGGATTTTCCCGGACAATGAGGAGAAAGAGGCACTGGGCCTTGTGATAATCAATGAGAAATCCAAGAATGGGGATAAGAATACATTCCTTGAGATGAAGAAGATTGTCAATACACTGTTCTATGGTATTTACAGTCAATTGCCGGATTATTCACCTTCCGGTAACAACAGCTTACTCAAACCGGGTATGACAGCAGATATACGCTTCAGGGACAGAGCATGCGGGATAATAGGCACACTCAATCCACTGCACAATAAATTGTTTGATAAAAAGGTCAATGCGGCACTGTGCCAGATTGATATTGAATCATTTCTCCGGGAAAGAAAACCGGCCGGATTTGAGCAATTCTCCCCCTACCCCATATCACGCATTGATTTCTCCATAATGAAGCCCGACAGTATGAGTTTCAATTCACTGAGCCGGATTGTAGAAGATTTCAGGGATGAGTTTATCAAGGAGAGTGAAATCACAGCTATTTATTCAGGCAAGGGCATTGATGATGGATATAAATCAGTAACATACAGATTCACTCTCTCCAGCAGGGATAAGACCCCTGACAATGATATGCTTCAATCCCTCAGGGAACAATTCATCACATATCTGAAAGAACACGGCCTTCAGCTGAGATGATCAGAAATTCCACGAAAATACAGCAAGATTATACTTAATACCGTCAAGTCCCCTCTTATTGATATCATATCCCACATCAATACCGAGAATATTGAATATACCGGAATAGAGCCGTATGCCTGCACCTACGCCGCCCCGGTATTTATCGTACTGAGAAGGATTGAATGAACTGAGAGAGGTGCTTTTGTATGAGAAATCAGCAAAAGCCACAAGCATTGTTCCCATGCTGAATGATCCTGCAACAGGGAGGTCAAATTCCATATAGAGCGGCCTGATTGAATACCTGTACTCTGCAGAGAATGTGATGCGGTTGAGTCCTGTTATAAGGGAATCATCAGCAGCCCTGTTTTCCAATGCCTCAGGCTGTATATTGTCATAATATGCCAGTGTTCCTGACTGGAGGAACAGAAGGGACCGCACTGCAAACACACCTCCGGGCACAGTGGTATAGTTCCGCAGGTCAAACCTCAGATAATGCCTGTTTATAGGCACATTCCACCAATTTCTGTCATTCTTATAATGGACCTCACTGTAAAGCCCCTCTTCAGGATAGAATGGATTATCCCTGTAGTCAAACTTCACCTTGAAACCGGATATGAGGAATTCATCATACATTGGTGCAAAATTATTCTGATATGCATGCGAGAATGTATCATCCTTCAGTGTCAATCTGTCAAAACCGATAAGAATGAGAGGGGTGATATTGGGGCTGAATGTATAACCGCCGCCAACAGTAATATTCCTATGGAGCTCTTCAATGCCGAGAATATTCTTTGTAACAGTGGAGTAGGCTGATTTGACCTCCAGATTGTACTTCCTTGAGTACAGTGTCGGTATGAAGTAATTGACTGCAAATTCCCTTACTGTCCCGAAAGTGAAAAGTGCTTCTATCTTGTGTCTTCTCCTGAAGAGGTCTTCAAATGAAACACCAAGCTGAATCAGCCAGCTCTCCGGTAAATTGAATTCCGCACCTGCTGACGGCATTATAAGAAGCATTTCCTTTGCTGTGAGATGGAGGGTTACAGTATCAGAAACATTGCCGGTGCTTAATGACTCAATGTCAGCAAATTCCATGAATAATGAGTCGGTCTTGACTGCCTGAAAGAGTATTTTACCGAATATCTCCATGCGTCTGATATTCTTTACGGATTCTTCAAGTTCCATGAATGAAACAGTATCCCCACGAGAGACCGTTATCTGCTTCTTGATGAAACCGGGGTCAGTGTATGTATTGTTGACAATCTTTATATCACCCACTATTTCCGCATATAATGCAGTAAAAGCCATTAGTATTACAGTAAGCACA
>JAXHVG010000012.1:0-8118 GCA_034189245.1 Caldifarciminota bacterium | reverse complement strand
ACACCAATTGAATATAATTCTGGGCTAACTGTTATATTATTAGTAGCAAAATCTATCTTATATCCTATAAGACAATTAGGAGCTATATCTGGTATTTTACCACCATTAGTAACAGGTGTATTTGAAGTGGATTACTCCATTATTGAGCAGCTTGCATCCATTGACATTGAAGCGGATAATCCATTGATTATCCGGCGTGTCATTAATCCCTCGGGACATTCAAGGGCATATATCAATGACAATCCTGTGACACTGAAAATACTGAAGGGAGTGGGTAATGTGCTTGTTGACATGCATGGTCAGCATGAGCATCAGCTCCTTCTGAGTAATGTCAATCAGAGGCGTATCATAGATACTGTTGCAGGCAATGAGGAAAAACTGGCTGAGTATATGGGGCTGCTGGATAAGTACAATGACCTGAAGGAAGAGAAAACCCGTATTGCAGCCGATATAGAGGAATTCAGGAAAGAGAAAGATTATATTCAATATGCACTGGAGGAGCTCAGCAGTATTGACCTGGATAAAATTGATGAGGAGACAATCTCAAAGCGTCTCTATGAAATGGAGAATTACGAGGATATCAAGCAGATACTTTCAGAGATTTATGAATTGACAGAATCAGAGCAGGAATACAATCTGCTCAATTTTGCCACTGAGATTGAGAAGAGGGCAAAATCCATAAAATCCACTCATACCGGTATAGACAGTATCAGGAAACTGGCTCAGCAGATAAGGGTCAATGCTGAGGAAATATCATCTGAGATCGTCTCCCTTGAGGATGCCTTCTATCTGGATGAGGAGGAGCTTGCGGTTCTGCGCGATAAAGTGGGAAAACTGGATACATTGAAGCGCAAATACAATATGGACAAGGATGGACTGGTAGGCTACAGGAATAAACTGGAAGAGAAGATATCCATTATCAATTTCCCCGAAGAGAAACTGCACAGTGTGGAGAAGGCAATGGCAGACACACTCAAAAACATGAAAACAATCAGTGCATTGCTCCACAAGAAACGCTCTGAGGTGTCAAAGGCATTTGAAGAAAAGGTCAACAAAGCACTGCGGGACCTTAATATGAAGGATTCATCACTCAAGGTGGATATTGATTATGAGGAAGACAGATATGAAAGATACGGCTGCGACAGGATAGAATTCCTTTTGAAGAACAGGTTCAATAGAGACGGCATGCCGCTTAAGGATATTGCATCAGGCGGTGAACTTTCAAGAATTATGCTGGCAATGAAGAGCACACTGACAGTGAGTGATCCTGTTACGACAATGGTGTTTGACGAGATTGACACGGGGATAAGCGGAAAGACAGCTGAAATGGCTGCAGATATGATGAAGAAACTCTCATCTGACAAGCAGCTCATAGTGATAACCCATCTCCCCCAGATTGCAGCAGCAGGCAGCAGACATCTGTTTGTAAGCAAACATGACAATGACATAGATATTGAGCATATTGACAGTGAACAGAGGGTAAATGAAATAGCGCGTCTCCTCGGTGCATCCATTGCCCGGGGTACAGCAGTGGAGCATGCCAGGGCATTACTGGACAAGAAATGATTCTTTCAATTGTATTCTATACAATTACAATAATCTACAGTCTCATGTCTGTTTTCTACTTTATTACAGCGGATAGTTTTTCTTTCAGTGCAAGTGATTACTTCCTTGTCTTTCTTGCAGGCGGCACAGTATTCCTCATATTGAGAATATTCGTAAAGAAGATATCCGAATTCTTTGAATTCATTGAGACATTCACCCATGAATACACGCATCTGATATTTTCATTCATAACATTCACAAAGGTCTATTCATTCCATTCCACAATGAAATCAGGAGGGGAGATAAAGACGAGCAGAATCAATCCCCTTATAGCTCTTGCTCCATATACAGTGCCATTGCCTGTAATTATTGTAGGCATTCTGTTCCTTCTCATAAAGGACATATATTATCTGCCTGCCTGTTTTATTGCAGGTGCTTTCTACTTTCAGTTCCTATATATTGTCATTGCAGACCTCAGGGTTAAAAATCAGCCTGACCTGAAGAAGTACGGTTACTTGCTATCCCTGACACTGATACTCTTCTCAATCTCATTCTTCTCCATTATTATTTATATACTGCTTAATTACAGTCCGTCACTCCTTATTGATATTCCAGTAGAAACATTCTCCAGGGTAATGGAGTCATTGTGAAATACTGCAAGGTGCTTATTCCCGTAAATCTTGACAAAAATTTCATATACACCATACCTGAGGATTTACAGAATGCAGTAGAGAGGGGCAGTATTGTCACAGTGCATTTCAGGGGCAGACAAACATACGGTCTTGTAATGGAGACAATGGATAATACGGATATAAGGAATGTCAAACCCATTGAATCCATTCATCTGAGCGGCACTTGCCCTGAAAAGTACATTGAGCTTATTGAGTGGATTGCCCGCTACTATCTGTCAACAATGGGCAGTGTGCTGCGGAACATCCTGCCATCATTGACAAAGAATATCAAGAGATATGCATACAGGAGCGGAGAAAACCCCGCACTTGAAATAATCAAAGAAGAAACAATGAAGAAGCCCCTCTCCAGAACAGCCATGACAGCCATCAAGGGCATCAATGCCGGGACAATTGACAGGCTTATTGAAGAGGGCTCTATTGAAGAGAGTGTCTTTGCCTATAATCCCCCCCGCCAATTTGATGTTCAGCTGAACAGTGAACAGGAAGAGGCGTACAATGCTGTTCTCTCATCACTGGGCACACACAGGTCATTTCTTCTCTACGGACCGCCTTCATCAGGCAAGAGTGAGGTATTTATAAAACTGATGCAGTCCGTAATAGATAATACTGATAAGAATGTCCTGCTCCTTCTTCCGGAGATAGGTCTTGCAGGGATTGTGTACAAAAGGATTCTCAGACAATTCGGTCAGTCAGATACAGCATTGATACACTCAGAACTCTCTGACGGTGAGAGATATCATTTCATCAACGAGATATCAAAGGGCAGTAAGCGCATTGTAGTGGGGACAAGGTCAGCTGTCTTTGCTCCACTGAGCAATATAGGTCTTGTGATAATTGATGAGGAACAGGACCTCTCCTTCAAACAGACAGATTCAGCGCCCAATTACAATGGCAGGGACTCGGCAATATATGCAGCACGCATACACTCAGCACCTGCATTGCTTGTTTCAGCAACACCTTCCATTGAATCATGGTATAATGCCCGGAATGACAAATACACATTACTGGAACTGAAGCATAAGTTCATAGAATCCCCCAAACCCGATATCAGTATAATCAGAAAGGATATAATGCCGGGACATCTCTCAGTGCAGGTCACAGATAAGATAGCGGATAATCTGAGGAATAAAAAACAGACAATAATTTTTCTGAACAGACGGGGATACATGAATCTCTATATATGTTCCCAGTGCGGGGAGTACTATAAATGCCCTGACTGTTCTGTTTCTTTATCATATCACAGGGACAAGCATCAATTTATTTGCCATTACTGCGGCAGGACAGAGGATGCTGATGCAAAATGCCCTCATTGCGGCGGTGCGCTTAGAACAACAGGAGTGTGGGGCACTCAGAAGATAGAGGAACTCATAGGCAAGATGTACCGGCAGGCTCATATTGAACGCCTGGACCTTGATGCTGCTGCCGGGAAGGGCAAGCGCATGGAAGTAATTCAGTCCATGATTGACGGACGTACAGACATACTGATAGGCACTCAGATAGTTTCCAAGGGCTATGACATACCGGGTGTGCACACAGTAATAATGTTCAATGCTGACAGTACAGTGAATATGCCTGATTTCAGGAGCGAGGAGTACTTTATGCAGCTATTGGTCCAGACAGCAGGCAGGGCAGGCAGAAGGCAGCATAAGGGCGAAATACTCATTGAGACAATGGGCAATCTGGAGCATTTGGAGAAATACATATATGATCTTGATTACAGGGGATTTCTGGACAGAGAACTGGAGAGGAGAAAGTCAGCCGGTTTCCCGCCATTCAGAAGAATGCTCAGGGTAATGGTCAAGGATAGGAGCAAAGACAAGGCATTGAAGGCAATAGGGGAAATACACGAGCATTTCCAGCGTCTTTCAGCAGATTCAACAGATATATTTCCCCCGGTTCCAATGATTGTGGAGAAGGTGGCAGGAAAATACAGGTATCATTTCTTTGTCTTCTACGAGAATTTTTCTTCTGTTTATCCCATAGTACGGGCTCTTCAGAAAATACGCAGGGACTTTACTGTTGATAATTGGTAATATATACCAGGTAGAGAAGTAAGAGTCACGAGACACGAGACGCGGGACACGAGTAATCGCAGCTAAGCTGCTTTTCCAGCCATCAGCCATCAGCAACCGGCTACCGGCAAATCGTTTTGCGTAATGTGTGTTATGGGATTAGAAGGGAGAATATACTTGACTGTTGGGAGTGAGTTAGTAAAATAGTTTAGTATAAAAAATAGTATGAAAACTATCTATGGAGGAATTATGAAAAAGATAATTGTTATTATTTTGGTTTCAATTATTGCAATCGCAATTTTTGGGAAGATGGGAATAGAGGATATAATCGGAGATTATTACCTGAATATCACAACTGAAATAAACAGAAGTCCTGACAATTCAAAGGGAGGTTTAGATTCATTAAATACAAGGTTTGTAGGTAACTGGCCTTTTGGGTACACACGCGAAGTAGCGGTAGATACTGTCAGAGAATATTGTTTTTGGGGCTCAGGAGGAGGAGTGTATATTGTGGATGTAAGTGATTCCTCCAATCCTGTAATTATTTCTGATAAAATCCATACAAGAGCCAGTATCAGTGATTTATATTATGATTATTCAAATCAAATACTCTTTGTGTCTGCAGGTAAGGGGGGATTGGAAATATGGGATGTGACGGATATAAGTAATCTGCAGAGAATCAGCAATCATATTACACCTGGTTCAACTGCGGGGATTGATAAGTTAAATGATTATCTTTTTGTTGCTGATGGTCCGGAAGGATTAACAGTAGTGGATATAAGTGATTTAGAAAATCCCATTGAGATAGGATACTCTAATGCTGCTGATGATGCCTGGGATATCAAAGTTTCCGGTGACTATGCCTATATTGCTGATTATGATTATGGCATGAGAATAATAGATATCAGTGATCCGTCAAATCCTGTAAAAACCGGTGATTATCAATCAACAGGCTACTATTGGGATATAGATGTATCCGGCAATTATGCTTATCTTGCAGATTATTTAGCTTTGAAGATAATTGATATCAGTGATAAAACAAATCCTGTTGAAATTGCATCTGATACATCATTATCAGACTATTATGCTGTTAGGGTTGTAGATAATTATGCATATATTGCTGCTGGTGGTGATGGATTGGTGGTACTGGATATCAGTGATCCCTATAATCCGGTAGTGGAGGGAAGCAATACAACTGGTAGTTTTATTGTTGGTGAAATGAATCTATGCATTGCCGGTGAATATGCCTATACATGTCATTATAATGAGGGTATGAGGATTATCAATATTTCAGATCCATCAAGACCTGCTGAAACAGGAAACATTGGTATCAATAACAGTGAAGCAATAGATGTATGGGTACAAAATGATAATGCTTATATTGCAAATGATAAGAATGGTTTAACAGTAGTAAATGTAAGTGACTTATCATATCCCCATAAAATAGGAGAACTTGATACTCCCGGTAGGGCAAAAGCGATTGAAATCCGTAATAATCTTGCTTTTATTGTCGAGAATTATCAAGGACTACGAATCATTGATATTAATGACCCTTACAATCCATCAGAGATTGGATATTATGACTCAACAGGCAATGCTGTTGATTTGACACTAAAAGATAATTATGCGTATATAGCTGACTTCGGATTGAGAATCATTGATGTGTCTGATTCCACAAACCCTATGGAGACAGGATATTTTAGTGCATCCGGTAATGTAAAGCATCTGGATGTACTGGACAGTCTTTGTGTGATTACAGATGATCTCAGCGGGATTGTTATTATTGATGTCAGTGATCCATCCAATCCTATTGAAATAGGCTCTTTCAGTACGTCAGGTACTGCAGAGGGAATATGTGCATCAGGCAATTATGCTTATGTAATGGACAGTGATTCCGGATTGATTGTATTGGATATCAGTGATCCTGCAAATCCGTCAAAGATAAGCAGATTGGCTACAGGTTATTATGATAATCGTATAAACTTGCATAATGGACTGATCTATGTTTCATCATTGACATCCGGATTGGAGATCATTGATATCAGTGACCCGTATAATCCATTAAAGGTCGGATATCAGGAATTGCCGTATATGCCAAGGGAGGTTTTTGTTGAAAATGATATTATCTATATTGCCAATGGTTACTCCGGATTACAGATTTATCAGAATCTCCTTTTGGGTATCAATGAGAACAAGCTTGAAAGCAGGCAAATAAAGAACAATAATTATTATATCAATTACACACATTCCTCAATAGATTTGTATTTTGGTCTTAAAGATAATGGAAGAATCCATGCAAATATTTATGACAAAACGGGCAGAAATTACGGGACCCTTATAGACAAAGCAGTTGATGAGGGATACACAAAACTAAGCATTGACAAGAGCCAGTATCCTTCAGGCCAGTATTTTATCAAAGGTATGATGGGGGAAACGGAGGTGAGCATGAAGGTGGTAATATTGGAGTAGCGGGGAGAGATAAGAGACTCGAGACGCGAGACACGGGACGCGAGTCTGCCGGCTGACGCCGGGTTGATGGTCAAGACAATGAAAGAGCAGATAAAAGAAAAAAGAACAGGATGTACGTAGGGGAGGTGTCAGTGACCCTCCCTTTAATTCAAGGTACAAGAAATGTGAACAGCCGGCCAAAGACCGTGTGATACGTGTGTTTCGTGTGATTCGTATGATTCGATAAGAAGAAGGTAAAAGCCCAAAGGTAAAAGGTAAAAGAAGGAAGAACGGAAAATGGCAAATCATACAGGACATATAAAAGACCCCGGACAATGTCCGGGGTCTTAGCAGTAGGAAACAACATTAAGCAGAATTACTTAATGAATGTGAATTTATATTTCTGTGAGAAATCCTGGGTCCGCATAACAGCAAAGTACTGTCCTGAAGGCAGTCCCTCCGAGCGTAGATTGATCTTATCCGAATGTCCTGATTCACTGAGCATTCTGGTAAGAACAAGCATGCCCAGCTTATTGTATATTGAGACAGCAGCATCTGCTTTCCGGGATAATGAATAGTGAAATTTCAGTTCTCCACTGATAATATTTTTATCAATGGAAAATTCATTTATGTTTTCTCTTTCATTCTCTCTGTATCTGATTGTCTTGATCTTGGATATCATTGAATGAGATACATATGAGGTATTACGGCTGTCCATCATTGTCTTGGAACAGGCTATATCAGGTTCTGTCTTGGTTGACTGGGAATTACCGAGATAATCAAGCTTATAAATATCCCCATTGAGACTTCTTGCAATAATGCTTATATTATTATTCTCATCCACATTGATAAGCGGAGTGGATGTTATCCTGTCGGTTAATTTGAACGGATTGTGAATGATTTTACAGTCATTGTCCAGTATATAGATGTATCCGCTGCGCGAAGCAATGATTATTTCCTGGGAACCATTATTATTGATATCAGCAAGCAGTGGTTCATTATAGGTCTGATATCCGCTCTCTGTAATCTGAAAATCCCTGTAAAGAGTACCGTCAGCATTGATAACTGAGAGCAGTCCATTGATGTCAAATACTACTATCTCCGGTTCCCCGTTCTTATCAAGATCAGAGATCCTCGGTGATTGATAGACAGGTCCTGTGTTTGTATATGGGAATCCTTCTGAGGATATGCCCTCAGTATTTATTGAGAAAACACTCCCTGATGCAGTGCCGAAGATAATTTCAGTGCAATTATCATTATTGATATCACCGGTTATAAATGGTGCAAGTATGATCTGTTCTGATTTATAGGGGAATCCTGTCCTCATATTACCCAGTGAATCCAGTGAATAGATAGTACCGTAATAATCTGCAAAAACAATGATGCTTTCGTCTGATATATGGGATATTGCTGTAATATTC
>JAXHVG010000119.1:0-3260 GCA_034189245.1 Caldifarciminota bacterium | reverse complement strand
ATTGCATCAGGGTCAATGGTTCATAAGGCATACAATACACTGCGCAGATTCAAGAGTCTTGATATTGACGCGGGCCTTATTGACATGTTCACAGTAAAACCGCTTGACAGGGAATTGCTCACGCGCATTGCAGCAAGGACAAAGGGCATTCTGGTCTGTGAAGAACACCAGATGCACGGCGGTCTTGCTGATTCCATTGCTGCAGCACTCGGTGAGATCCATCCCCTGCCGCTTGAGCGCATCGGTATAGAGGATTCATTCGGTGAATCGGGGACACCTGAGCAATTATTCAAGAAATATAAACTGGATGAGGAAAGTATTATTGAAAAAGGGAAGAAACTCTATGATAGAATTTCATGATGTATCCAAGGCATTCAAGAGAGAGTGGCTTGCAATAAAGAACATTGAGCTGAAAATCGGCAAAGGTGAATTCTCATTCCTCATCGGTAAATCCGGTGCCGGGAAATCCACAATAATGAAGATGATATATATGGAGCTTTTCCCAGATGAGGGTTATGTCACTGTTGCGGGATATGATTCCAGGACAATCAAGAGGAAGGAGGTCCCTTTCCTCAGAAGGAAGATAGGTGTGATATTTCAGGATTTCAAACTCCTGCCTGACAGGAATGTCTATGACAATGTGGCATTCGCACTCAAGGTCACGGGCGAGCCATACGGCAATATCAAGAAGAAGACACTTGATGCCCTTGCATCAGTCAAGATGTCGCATAAACGCAATTCATTCCCCTATCAGCTCTCCGGCGGTGAACAGCAGAAAGTGTCCATTGCACGGGCAATAATCAGGGAGCCCTTTATACTGCTGGCAGATGAACCAACAGGTAATGTTGACCCTGAGGGTTCCAAGGAGATAATGCATCTGCTCAAGGAGATCAATACACAGGGTACTGCTGTTCTTATGGCAACACATGATCATTCCCTCCTTGAATATGAGACAGGAAAGGTCATGGGCATACGGGAAGGCAAGATCGTACCACCCGAGAATATCTTCCATAAAGTGGATATGATTAGAGCATCGGAGGATGAAGAATGATTTATATTGTACAGGAGGCATTCAAGGGATTCGGCAAGAATAAATCAATGTCATTTATCACAGTGGGAATTATTACAATATCAATTTTCATTTTCGGGCTCTTCATAGTAGGCACAGCCAATCTGATGAATATCATCAAGATGGCAGAGGACAAGATTGAGATGATAGCCTATGTTGAGGATGATGCCTCAGATGAGGACATTGCAGTTCTCAAAAGAAGGATACTATCCATTGCAGGTGTACAGGATGTGGAATTCATTTCCAAGGATATGGCTCTCAAGAAATTCAAGAGTCAGTTTGCCGACAACAGTGACCTGCTCACAGTATTTGAGACAAATCCCCTGCCTGCTTCATTCAAGATATTTGTGTCAATGGCATACAAGAATCCGGATAATCTCCGGGAGATATCCAATAAGATAATGCTCTTTGAGAATATTGACAGTATAGATTATGGTGCAGAGTGGATTGAGGAACTGGACAGGGCTGTCAAGATACTCTTTCTCATAGATCTCATTCTCGGTATAATCATTGCTCTGTCATCAATATTTATTGTATTCAATACAATACGGCTCACAGTATATGCCAGGAAGGAACAGATAGACATCATGGACCTCGTGGGGGCAACAAGCTCATACATTGAAATACCGTATATCATTGAAGGTATAATACACGGACTGACTGGTTCAATCATATCAGCAGGCATACTGTATCTCCTTATGAAATTCCTCAGTTCAAAACTCCCTGATATAATATTCATGAATAATGCCATTATGGTGATACTTGTTATCTTCGGTGTTCTGCTCGGATTTACAGGCAGCTTTATGTCAGTAAAGCAGTGTATGAAAGAGATAAGGGAAATGAAGGTATCGGAAGGACCAAAACTCTGATTATTTTCCGTCTTTCTGCTCAAACACAGTAACGGAATTCTTTCTTGAAATCACATAATCATCGGATGAGGAATAATATTCATTGGCATCAGCATAGACCTTCAGAGAATAATCATCAATATCGGGATATCCCCTGTCCTTGAATCTGCTGAATTCCCTGATAAACATATTATGCGCTTCCGGATTGCCCCAGATGTGGAGTTTCCTGTCTATGAGAATGGCAATGCCGCTTTCCTTTGTCGTTTTGAGGAATATGCCGTATCCCCTCTTCACAGTGTCTCCATCCTGGAGGAAATAACAAATACCCCGTTTATTGTTGAGTGAGAGGAAAAAGAAAAAATCATTTATCTCTCGGTCTGAAAAATCCGCTATTTTATCCGAGAAATCCTCATCAATAACAGCAAATTGATTGATTATCTTATGCAGTGTGTTGAGCTCCTTCTTCGTATAAGAATAATGGGTCAAGATGGAGAATTTGCCTCTCAAATGATAGAAATGCACATAGTAGAGCGGTCTGCCCTCAAGATACTTCTCCCTTGTCTTCTTCAATTTGACCAGAACCTCCATACCGCGGGTAATAAGAGGAGCTATTATTGTTCCGCCTATCTTGAGCTGGTCTATCCAGTATCTGGTTATATCAGCTGTTGCACATGTAACAAATATGGAATCATACGGCGCAAAATCCTCTAGTCCATAGCCACCGTCACCTTGCGATATATAGATATTCTCCCTCTCATATCCATTCTCCTTGAGATTCTGTTTGGCAATACTGTGAATATCCTCATTGATTTCACAGGAGAATACATGACCTGATTTACCGACAATTTCAGAGAGGAGGGCAATATTGTAGCCTGAACCGGTACCCACTTCAAATATCTTGTGTCCCTTAGCAGGCTCTATCTGTTCAATCATTTCCGCAATGAGAGACGGTGTGGACATGGATGAGACATCCAGTCCATCCTCAGCATGAAAGACAACAGATCTGTCAGAATAGATGTACTCAAGCAGGTCATTGTTTTTCATATAGTCCTCCCTGCAGTACTGCTTCAATTCACTGTTTTCATACCTGTATAGACATGGCAGGAATTTGTGCCTCTGAATCTTCTGAAATGCATTGATGTAATCGTCTGTTCTGAGAAATCCCTTTGATTTGATATCATTTATCAATTGTTTATGATAATTGGACATTTTATTGAACATATATTTATTATATGCACATTGCATGATTTTTCAATGGTATCGTTATTCATCAGAAATAAAGTACTTGAAAGAGGTATGTTTCCTCATAAACAATCATGAGGCGGGGACAACTCTCAGAAAGC
>JAXHVG010000118.1:0-2807 GCA_034189245.1 Caldifarciminota bacterium | reverse complement strand
ATCCGGTTCAGGCAAGACAACAACAATCTCACTGCTTGAGCGCTTCTACAGTATAGACAGGGGGGATATACTTGTTGACGGCAGGAACATATATGATTTTGACCTGAAAGCGTGGCGTTCCGGCATGGGACTTGTGCTTCAGGACATATATCTCTTCCCCGGCAGTGTGACTGAGAATGTACGGCTTTACAATGACGATATACCTGTATCAGAGGTAAAAAATGCACTTACAGCTGTCCAGGCGGATATATTCATTGATGAGGATAGAAAGGGTATGAATGCCGAGCTCCTAGAGAGGGGGCAGAATGTGTCTGTGGGAGAAAAACAGCTTGTCAGTTTTGCCAGGGCTCTTGTATTCAATCCCGATATAATAATCATGGATGAGGCAACAGCCTCAGTGGATGCAATGACTGAAAAGAAGATACAAAGGGCAGTTGAAGAGATGCTGAGAGACAAGACAGCAGTAATTGTAGCACACCGCCTATCATCTGTTATCAATGCAGATAAAATACTCCTCTTCCAGGACGGCAAAATACTGGCTCAGGGAACGCACAGTGAGATGATGAGAACATGCAAAGAATACGAGAAGCTCGTCAAGCTGCAGTTTCTCTCCAGGGAGGACTTATGAATCATGTAAAATGGATATGGCGGCTGTGGAGAGACCATAAGAAATTCATATTGCTTCTTTCATTCATGACAATTGTGTCAGCCGGTGTTACTGTCGGATACCCGCTTGTATTCAGGGAACTCCTGGACAAGATATCCGAGATACTGAAATCCCCGGACAGCTTCCCTGCCCCGAAGCAGGAAATATACAGGATTGTCTGGATCCTTGTAGCTGTGGGCATAGGCAGAATGATAGCCGGATTCTATCCTGCACTGCGGGCATATATGAATTATCTCTTTGAATATACACTGAGAAAGAAATACTTTGCATCCATTCTGAAGAAGGACTACCGGTTCTTCAATCATTACAGAACAGGAGATCTGGTTACACGCCTCACAGATGATCTCTCTGATTTCCCCAAGATAGGGTGGTTCCTCTGTTCAGGCATATTCAGGGCATTTGATTCATTCAATAAAATAATTTTCTGCATAGCAGTGATGTTCTTTATGAGCTGGAAACTGACACTTCTGGCTCTTATTCCCGTACCACTGATGATTATTGTATTCTACTTCACATCGGAGGAATTGTACAGGAGATTCAAGAAGAATCAGGAGGCAATCAGTGATATCAATAATCAGCTTGAGCTCTCATTCTCAGGCATACGCATAATAAAGGCATTTGCAGGCAGTGACAAGTATATGAGATTTTTCAGTGATGCACTCAACAGGCGTTTCTCAACTGAGATGAATGTCGTCAAACTCAATACAATGCTGCATCTGATATATCAGTATATAGACAGAGTAGCCCAGATTGTAATAGTTGTATTCGGCGGCATTATGGTTGTGCGGGGAGAAATATCAGTAGGTACATTCTATGCATTCTATACATATCTGGCACTGCTCATATATCCCATACTGGATTTGCCCCAGCTCTTTGTTTCAGGCAAACAGGCATTTGTCAATATTGACCGTCTGGAGGATATAAAGGACTATCCTGTTGAAAAGGAAGACAAGGGGCGCAAGCACAGTATTGAAAAGGTGCAGTCCGTGAAATTTGCCGGTGTTGATTTCTGTTATGATAATGACTGCATATTGAAGAACCTTGACTTTACTGTTAAGAGGGGCGAGAAGGTCGTGATAATCGGTCCCGTGGGCTCAGGCAAGACAACAATACTCGGCCTGCTCACAGGACTGCTCCATCCTTCAAAGGGGAGCGTATTTATCAATGACATACCCATAGATCAGATATCTGTTGAGGGATTCCGCAATAAGATAGGATATGTGCCCCAGGAGCCCCTGCTCTTCTCCGGTACAATAAAGGACAATGTGATATTCGGTACAGACAGTATAGAGCAGGAATTATATGAGAGGATCATTGAAACAGTGCAGATGGACAGGGAGATAGAGGGATTCTCCGGAAGGCATGAAACAAAGATAGGGCAGAGGGGACTGTCTCTTTCAGGAGGACAGAAGCAGCGTCTGGCAATTGCCCGCGCCCTCATAAGGAAACCGGAGATTCTGATACTGGACGATATTACAGCGTCACTGGATACTGATAATGAGAAGAAGCTCTGGGAGGAGATTGACAGAACATATAAAGACATCACATGCTTTGTTGTCTCAAACCGCCTCTCCACAATCAAGTATGCCGATAATGTGATATTCCTGGATTCAGGCACAGTCCTCGGCAAGGGCAAACACCATGAACTGTACAGCTCATACCCCGAATACCGCACATTTGTAGAGGAGCATTACCTCAAATCCGAATAAAAATTAACTTGATATTTTGTCATAAAACTATAAAATTATAGTTATGGAACTCGAAAAAACAATAAAAGACTGGAAAGATTTTGGAGCAGTTTCAACTCCTCCCATTGTAATTAATTTAATGATTGATTTGCTTGATAGAAATTTGAATAATGCAAAAATATTGGAACCTTCTTTTGGATACGGACAATTTATATGGAGTCTTATTAATAAATTTTCAAATGTAAATATTGATGCAATAGAGCTCAATAGAGAGATTTTTAAAAAGAGTTATAATCAATTCAAAACATATCCTAATATTACATTATACAACGAAGATTTTTTATTAAAGAAGTTTGATATTAAATATGATTTGATAATAGGTAATCCTCCCTACGGTATTGTTTCGTCAAATAATCATTATGCGATTAGAGTTAATCAAGAAACAAAGAAGC
>JAXHVG010000117.1:0-2535 GCA_034189245.1 Caldifarciminota bacterium | reverse complement strand
ATTTGGTGCATTCTTAGGAGGCATTCTGGGTTCTATATTATTGGTAATTGCTGCAATCATATTTATATGCATATTAATTTATATGCTGAGCCGGACATCATTTGATGACATTTAGGATTGATATTCAAGGTCAAGAGTTGATGGTGAATGGTTGATGGTCAGAAATACAGATTCAAGATACAAGTTGCAAGTAATGTGAATAGCCCGCCATAGAGATTACTTCGCAGATGGGCATCATGATAGCTGAACTCGTAATGACAGCGTTTTTGTCAAGAGGTTTTAGGCTTCGCCTCAAGTGCCAGGTTGACAAATTTACAAATCTAGGGAATCCCAAAAATTAACTATTGCTAAAATTATATTTAACTTGGGGGGTTGTAAAAGTGCCAGGTTGACAAATTTACAAATTTAGAGGATTTTGTAAAAAGATTTAGAAAGAAGGTAAAAGAAGGATAAAGGAGCAAGAAGAAGTAAGAGACACGGGACGCGGGACACGGGACACGAGTCTTGCCGGTTGACGCCGGGAATACAGATTCAAGATTCAAGATTCAAGTTACAAGTAGGGGCGGTTCGCGAACCGCCCGGAAAAGATGTGGGCAGATAGAGAGATTGCTTCGCGGATGCTTGGTAAGTTTGTTGAACTCGGTATGTCGCGGGAAATCCGGAGTAGGCTGAATTGAATGTTTGACATAAGTTTTCACATTGTTATAATTAAATAAATAGGAGGTTTTATGAAATATATTATTAGTTTGATGATTCTTGTATTGGGAATATGCAGTATCAGTGCATTGTCAATCTCAGATTATCATTATGAACTTGATAATGGTGTCACTTTGGAAACAATAAATGGATGGGATTTTGTGCATCATTATACGAGGACAGATACTGTAACAGAGAGAGAAGAAGCAATGGACCTATATCTGGATTTTGATGATTTGGGCAGACTGCTTTCAGGTAGAAGCAAGGTGACTATTATCAATCAGTCAGGTGATACTGTGCAGAAAGAATGCAGCAGAAAGGCATTCAAGCTGGAAAAAGGTGAGTATAATATACATGTGGAACTCCCCCTTATCAATGATAATGGTTTCATAGCATATAAGATCAATGGAATTGATATAGACGGACTTCACTATGAGGACATTACACTGGTCCATCATGATATTGAGATCTTCATTGAGAAGGAAAAGAGGAATATGAACGGTCTTGCCATGTATAAGCCTCATACATCTATCTATAAGGGCAAAGATGCTGATTTTTCATCATATCCTAAAGTATATTCTAATGGTAAACTGGTAGAACCGGATGAATCAATCAATGATTTTACTCATAAAATAAAACCGAATACTTATGATTTGGTGATAGAGATGGATATGTCCTGGGCAGGCTATAAATACCAAATAACACTGAATGATTTTGAGATGAGTGGAAATACTGTGTATATTCCCAATATCAATCTCA
Organism: Caldifarciminota bacterium; assembly: GCA_034189245.1. GTDB lineage: Bacteria > Hydrothermota > 32-111 > 32-111 > 32-111 > JAXHVG01. Next base: position 1,080 of record JAXHVG010000117.1, on the reverse strand, counting down.
ATGCAGGGTCATTCAAGATGTCAGAAGAATTTGAAGAATATCCCTCACTAATACATTTTTATCCTATAGGTACTGCAGATAAAATAGGCGAAACAGAAAACGCGGCTTTGGAGATATATAAGGTTGAGGCACCGAGAGGACCATATATATGCCCTCCGGGAGGTTATGACATACTCCTCAATTATGATTATGGTGCTGAGTATCAGTGGAAGAAAAATATAAATTTCTTTGTGGGAGAAACCGCGATAATTGAGCCGTAGAAGAAAGACAGATTCAAGTTCCAAGATACAAGGAATCGGGAACAAGTTCCCTCAGGTACAACGTACAACGGGACCGGCTGACGCCGTGTTGAGAGTCAATGGTTGATGGTTGATGGTTGATGGTCTGTGAATAGCTCGCCATGAATGATAGTGACTGGTGGCTTGTTACTGGTTGCTGGTGAAGATTAGTTTCAAGATCCAAGTTTCAAGTTACAAGAAATAATTGTAGGGGCGGTTCGCGAACCGGCCGGAAAAGATGTGGGTGGATAAGGAGATTGCTTCTTCACTGCGTTTATCGCAATGACTGTGCCGGGGTTGAGAGTTGATGGTTAAAGACCGTGTGACTCGTGTGAATACGAGAGCGAGTAGAACGTGTAGAGCGATTAGAACGGGTAGTAAGGGAGCGTACAGAGTACAACGGGACCGGCTGACGCCGTGTTGAGAGTCAATGGTTTATGGTTTATGGTCAATGGTCAAATACAGATTCAAGATACAAGAAATGTGAATAGATTGCCATAAAAGTGCGCGGGTGGATAAGGAGATAGCCACGTCGCTTCGCTTCTCTAAAAGACATATTGTGATGCGTGATGCGGATACCAGAACGAGTAGAGCGTATAGAACGTGTAGAACGAGTAGCAAGGGAGCGTACAGAGTACAACGGGACCGGCTGACGCAGGGTCAATAGTCAATGGTTGATGGTTGATGGACAAAGAAGGTAAAAGAAGGATAAAGGAGCGGGGAGAAGTAAGAGACACGAGACGCGGGACGCGAGTCGGAATGCCAAGCGAGGAGTACGGGATTGTGATAACCCGGCCATGAG
>JAXHVG010000116.1:0-7587 GCA_034189245.1 Caldifarciminota bacterium | reverse complement strand
CTGTAAGCACATTGACTGCCAGTACCCTGTCAGCCCCCAGGCTCCGTGCTGTATCAGCCGGAACAGGATTGACCAGACCGCCGTCAACAAGCACATCACCATCATTCTTCACAGGGGAGAATATACCGGGAATGGACATGGATGCCCTCAGTGAATTAATAATATTGCCCTGTGTGAATACAATCTCCCTACCTGTGACAATATCGCATGCAATACAGGCAAAGGGTATTGCCATTTCAGTGAATTTCTTCTTATGTATGACATCCTGCAGTAATCCGGTTATCCTCTCGCCATTGATAAAACCGGCTCCGTCCAGTGTAATCCTGAAGAGGGATGCTGTCTCCTTCTTATCCAGTCCGTTTGCCACATCCTCTATTTCTCCAGCCGACATGCCGGAGGCATACATTGCACCGATTATTGCTCCCATGGATGTGCCTGAGACAAAATCAATCTTGATGTCATGCTCCTCCAGAACCTTCAACACGCCTATGTGAGCCAAACCCTTTGCAGCACCTCCGCCCAGTGCAAGACCCAGTTTCTTCTTTCTGAAAAACATAATACCTCCTTTAATGAAGGAAATGCCTTCTGCCTGTGAACACGAGAGCCATATCCCTCTCATCACATGCCTTGATTATTTCCATATCCCTTCTTGAACCGCCCGGTTCAATGACTGCATATATACCTGCATTGTATGCCTTTTCAATAGAGTCGGCAAATGGGAAGAATCCATCGGATGCCAGTGCAGCACCGCCTGTATAGGCAGTTGAACCGCCCCCTTTCTTTATTGCAATGTCAACAGCATCAACCCTGGACATCTGACCTGCACCAATGCCCATTGTCCTGTGGCTGTTTGCAATAACAATGCCATTGGATTTGACATATCTCACTGCCTGCCAGGCGAATTTCATTGCTTCAAATTCCTTCTCAGTCGGTTGCCGTTTTGATACAGTATCAAAACGGAATTCATTATCCGGCTGATTGTCTCTCTCCTGAATAAGCATGCTGCCTCTGATATATCTGTAATTATTTTCCGGGGCATTGCTGTATGCGCCCTCCAGTATCCGTATATTCTTCTTTGATTTCAATATACCCACTGCACCATCTTCAAATGACGGTGCAATTATAATTTCTACAAAATTCTGATTGACCAGCTCAGCTGTCTGCCTGTCACAGGGTCTGTTGAGAGCGACAATGGAACCGTATGCAGACATGGGGTCTGACATATGTGCAAGTTCATATGCCTCAGCAATTGTCTCATAAGTGCCTATGCCGCATGGATTGGCATGCTTCACTATTGCACAGGCGGGTTCTCTGAATCCGGCAGCCATATTCATTGCAGCATCACCGTCCATGTAATTGTTGTATGACATTGCCTTGCCGTGCAGGATATTGAAATCAGATATAGATACATCTGCGTCTGAAATCCTGAAGAGAGACGCATTCTGATGGGGATTTTCGCCGTATCTCAAATCCCTTATCTTCTCCATCCGGATAATCTCGCCGGACTGTGGCTCAGAGGGGTTTCTGCCCTTTGCTCCGGAAAGATAAGACGATATTGTACTGTCATATTCGGATGAAAGTGCAAATGCCTCGCGAGCAAGTATCTTTGAGGTTTTGATGGATACCTCGCCGTGGAGAAAATCCATTTCCTCTATTACATTGCTGTATTGAGATTTTGATGAGAGCACAGCTACACGCGAATAATTCTTGGCTCCTGCTCTAATCAGCGATATGCCGCCTATATCAATTTTCTCTATTATCTCACTGTGATTATCCGTATTTTTCAATGTTTCCTCAAATGGGTACAGGTCAACAACAAGCAAGTCAAATACAACGGGGATACCCTCAGTACTGTCCGATTCTTTTGCCAGTATGCCGGCAAAGAGCTCTGTGCTGATTGTCTTGACCCTGCCGCCGAGTATCTGGGATATGCCTGTGATTGACTCAGTGCTCATGGCATTATAGCCCGCATTGTTTATAAATTCCGCTGTACCTGATGAGGCATAGATATTGACATTATGTCTGTTTAATGCTTCAAGAAGAGGGTCCAGACCTTCCTTATCATACATTGATATCAATGCATTCCTTATCTTCATAGATTCTCCCTTAGGTATTGAGTGATTATGGTTGACGCCTCTAAATCGGAGTACAGGGGCTTGAAAGAGCCATTCTCTTTATCAGAGAGGAATTTATCAATACTGCAGTCTGCAAGTGGACAGAGTATATTCGCACCACTGTGCAGTGTCTCAGTCCATTCTGTCTCCTTTCTCAGTGTAATGCACTTCTTTTCGGCATAGTATGCTTCCTTCTGCAGCCCGCCGCTGTCAGTTATGACACCATTGCACTTATGAATCAGTGCAAGCATGTCAATATAACCGACAGGCTCTATCATGTGTATATTGTCAGGGCAGTAATTATCCGGGTATATCTCACTGATGATCTTCCTTGTCCTGGGGTGTATGGGGAAAACAATGTCATGTTGAACAGATGCCAGTTTCTCTATTATTGTCTTGAGATTATCCGGCATTGTATTGAACTGCCTATGCAGAGTGAGCAGATAATAATCACTATCAATACCTGTTATGACAGATATATCCCTCTCTTTTGCCTTATTGGAGAATTTGCGGAATGCCTCAAACATAATATCACCGGTGACCACATAATCAAGATTCTCCCTCTTGAGATTGGCAGCTGCATCAGGGGATGGGGCAAAATTGAAATCAGAGAGATGGTCTGTTACAATCCTGTTTATTTCCTCAGGCATATCCCTGTTATTGCTCCTCATGCCTGCTTCAATATGGGCTGTCTTTACACCGAGTTTGGCTGATACAAGTGCGCCCGCAATAGTGGAATTGGTGTCACCGTAAACAATAACACAGTCAAAATGTTCCGAAAGAAGCACCTTTTCAATGCCTGACATCATCAGTGCTGTCTGTTTTGCCTGCGTATGTGAGCCAATAGACAGATTGATGTCCGGTTCATCCATTCCGAGGTCCCTGAAGAATACATCAGACATTGTCTTGTCATAGTGCTGGCCTGTATGGAGAGTACATGTTGAAAAATATTTTGAAAGTTTTTCAAGGAGGGGCGCATGCTTGATGAATTGCGGTCTTGCGCCGATAATTGTCAGAATTCTCTTCATTATTCCAATTTGCCGATTATTTCTTTTATTATTCTGCCTGCCTTTACTGCATCCGTATTATCCATATAAGCACCGGATGCATTGGGGTGTCCGCCCCCGTCAATCAGTCCGGCTATGTCATTCACATTGTACTTGTCACCCTTGCTCCTGAAAGATATGCGTACATCATTCCCGTGCTCAATTATGAGAACAGAAAGAGTGATCCCCCTGATATAGAGCATCTGGTTGATAATACCATCCGTGTATTCTGATTTTGCACCAAGCTCGGTGAAATCCTTGTTGTATATGAATGAAACAGCCCTGTCCTCAATCATTTCAATGCGTTCCAATACCCTTGATTCAAGCTGCACCTTTGCAAGCGGTCTGTTCATGTAAATCTTTTCAGAAACAGAATTGAGGTCAGCACCACTGTCCATAAGGGAAGCTGCAGTCTTGAGGGTGCTGCTTGTCACTGATTTGTACTTGAAATACCCTGTGTCAGTAACCATGCCGGTGAGGATGGCTGTTGCAGTATCACGGTCAATAGCGGATTTCATCTCATTGAAAAGATAATAGAGTATCTCGCATGTGGATGACATTTCCGGGTCAACATAATTATAATCCGCATAATTCTCATTGGATATATGATGGTCAATATTGACAGTAACAGCATTATTTATCTGTCTTGATAATTTGCCTATGAGTGTCTTGCCTATTCTGTCCCTGTTTGCTGAATCAAGGTAAACAACAGTATCAGGATGATAGTCCTCCGGGAAATCTGTGCTGAATACATTATCCCTGTCAAGGAATTTATACAGTTCAGGCACATTGTCTCTGGACGTGATATTTACTTCTTTGCCCATATTCTTCAGAAAAAGGTACAGTGCCTTCTGTGAACTTATGGAATCACCATCCGGCCTCATGTGGGACAGTATGAGAATCCGTTTGCTTTTATTCAGAATCCGAATTATCTCTTTCATTCTCTAATTCCGTAAACAGTTCTTCCAGATTCTCACGTTTTTTAACCTTATTGTCATAGGAAAACACAAGATCGGGTATATGCCTCAGACTTATATATTCAGGGAGTTTCTTCTTTATGAAACCCGATGCTTTCTTTAATTTGCCGGGATGGACATTCTTACCTTCCAGAACAACATAATAGACAGTAGCCTTTTTCTTGTCAGGCGAGAATTTGATTTCCGTAATAGTGACAAATCTCAAATAGGGGTCATTCATGCGCATCATGATGGATGCTATTGCCCTTTTGAGATGTGATTCCTTCCTCAGTCTCTGTTTATTCTCTACCATATTTCCATATTTGATTTGATTATCATCACCTGGGGGATTGTTTCAATATAATCCTTAGCCTTGGATATGACTCTCTGTATCCTCTTGTTATCTTTGGATACAGTCGCAATGCCCAGTGTGGCGTATTTATGTGAATTTGTTTCACCTGTTTCCGCAATTGATATATTATATTTGTTTCTCAGCCGTGATTTCATTGACTTGATTATCTTCCTCTTGTCTTTGAGTGAAGATGAGTCCCGTATAAAGAGTTCTATCTCGCATATACCGACAATCATAACTCGGGTTCTTGTATCTCCCGGATAATGCATCTCAGTATATCGCCCTTCTGAATATCCTCAAATCCTTCAAGAATCATTGCACATTCATATCCTGATTCCACCTTCTTCACATCATCCTGAAACCGCTTGAGTGACTTTATGCCGTATGATCCGAGATCCTCTCCGTCTCTGGTTACAGTAATCTTGCCGTTCCTTGTTATATAGCCATTCTTCACATAACATCCGGCAATTGTGCCTGCCTTTGAATATGAGAACATCTGCCTTACCTCAGCCCTGCCTGTTTCAATATCAATGTATTCAGGTTCACGGAGCGATAATTTGGCTTTTGTAATATCATCAATAACCTCATATATGACATTGTACTGTTTGATAAGCACATTCTCTTTCTTGGCATACTTCTTTGCAGCAGCTGAAACAGATGTGGAAAATGCAATAATGTTTGCATCGGAGGCAATGGCGATATTTACATCATTCTCTGTAACAATACCCACTTCCTTGTACACAACATTAATCTTGACCTCTTCATCAGAGAGCATCTGAAGTGAATCAGCCAATGCTTCTATTGAACCGAACACATTGCCCTTAATAATGAAATTAAGGTCTTTCTTCTTGAGGTCCTTGAGCTGTCTTTCATAGGAATCCACATTGGTCACTTCCCTCTTCTTTATGAGCTGTTCCCTGTATGCGAGATGACGCTGCCTTGCAATGTCCTTTGCATCCCTCTGGTCCTCAACTGTATTGAGTATATCCCCGACTTCAGGAAGGTCATTTGCACCTACAACAGATACAGGCTGGGAGGGTCCTGCTTCTTCTATCTGTTCATTGAATTCATTGAGAAGCAGTCTGACCTTTCCATGCGTCTTGCCTGAGACAAAGATATCGCCCTTTCTCAATATGCCCTTCTGTATGATGCAGTTAATCACAGGCCCGAGGCCTTTGTCCTGACTGACCTCAATAGCTGTTGCAGTTACCTGCCCTTCAACAGGAGCCTTTAATTCCATAAGCTCTGCCTGTAGCAGTATTGTATCAATCAATTCATTCACATTGGTGCCCTTCAATGCTGATATCTCAACAACAGATATCTTTCCGCCGTAATTTTCAACAACAATATTGTCATTGAGCAGATCCCTCTTGACCTTTTCAGGGTCTGCCTCAGGAAGATCCGTCTTATTTATTGCAATAATATAAGGAATACCTGCCAGCTCAGCATGCTGAATCGCCTCTTTTGTCTGCGGCATGACACTGTCATTTGCCGCAACGACTATAACAGCAATATCCGTTACCTGTGCCCCGCGGGCTCTCATTGCAGTAAATGCCTCATGCCCGGGCGTATCTATGAATGTTACTGTCCCGCTGTCCGATTCCACTGTGTAAGCACCTATATTCTGTGTAATCTTGCCGTGTTCACTCTCAACAATCCTTGATTTTCTCATATAATCTATCAGTGTTGTCTTACCGTGGTCCACATGCCCCATAACCGTAACAACAGGAGCCCTGGGTTTCTGCTGTCTTTCATCATGCTTCTCCTCAATTGCCTCATCTTCCTCTTCATCCTCGCGGCTCTCTATTTTCTCAACCTCAAAACCGTGCTCCATAGCAAGTATGGATGCATTGTCAAAATTAATTCTCTGATTGATTGTCACCATTATACCCAGACCGATTGCTGTCTGTATTAATTCAACAGGGTCAATATCAAGCTTGTCTGCAAGATCCGAGACAATAATGAAATCAGATATCTTTATTGTCCTTATCTCTTCTTCTGTCTCATCACTCTGTTTGGATTTATCTTTGTATTTCCTTCTGGAACTTGAGCTGCTTTCTGTCTTGATGCTCTTAATTGTCTCTTCAACGGATTTTGCTATCTTCTTCTTGTCAATCTGTTTCTTCTTCTTTTTTCTTGATTTCCTCTTCTTGGTGAAATCATCAGATGTTGCAGCACTCTTCTTCTTGTCGTGAATTGTCTCAACTTCCTCAAATTTATCAGTTGAGTATTTATCCTTCTTCCGTATTTTCTTTGTTGCCTTTGACTCTTTCTTAGGCTCAGGTTTTTTGACACCCTTCTTCTTATCCTTCTTCTTTATCTTCTTCTCCGGCTTCTCTTCCTTTTCAGGCGCTTTTGCCTTCTTTTTGGCAGGAGCGGGTTTTTCCGGAACTTTCTTTTCAATTTTCTTCTCTGCCGGCTTCTCTTTCTTTTGCTCCTTCTTTTCCCTGACAGGTTCCGGTTTAACCTTCCCCGTTTTTTTAGCAGATTCGGGCTTTTTCTTCTCTTCTTCCTTCACTTCCTCTTTTTCTTCTTCTTTCTCTTCTTCGTCCCTGTGCCTTATAACCCTTACTATCTTTCTCTTTGACTTCTTCTTCTCTTCTTCCTTTTTCTTCTCTTCTTCCTTGAAATGTTTATCCAGGGCTTTAATCCAGTCATCTTCCAGTGTCTTGGAATAACCTCTCTTGCTGATACCTGCATCGCATTCCTTATTCAGAATATTAATAATATCAACAGATTTCTTGTCTACCTTCTTTGCATAATCACAAACCCTTAATTTATCAGTCATATATCAGTTGTCTCCTTTAATGAAATCTTCAGTTGCCTGAATAATCTTTTCAGCTGTCTTTTTTCCTATACCGTCTATTTCTTTGAGGCCGTCCGTGCCTTTTTCAAATATATCCTCCGGTGTATTGTAACCGTGATCAATGAGCTTATCCTTCATATTATCAGTCAATCCGTCAATCTCTGTTATTTTATTGAGCTCACCGCCTTCAGGTTTATTGAGAGGCTGTGGAAGGTTCGGGGTCTGGCGTAAATTCCAGGTTAGTGATCTTGATCGAGGCGTTGCCTTCTTCCCATTGGCTCAGCGTGGAGTCGATGGTCAGGTATTTGTCGGA
>JAXHVG010000115.1:0-2143 GCA_034189245.1 Caldifarciminota bacterium | reverse complement strand
TATTGTTTAATACCTGTCAATTATTCTCCTCATCTCACGCACTGCCTGCTCCATACCCCTGTAAACAGAATGGGCAACAATGGAGTGTCCTATATTGAGTTCTACAATTGTGTCTATGAATGTTATCTGTTCAACATTGTCATAATTGAGGCCATGGCCTGCATTGACAATAAGCCCATTGTCCAGTGAAGCATGATTGGCAGCATCTTCAAGACGCACATACTCCTCTTCTATTTCCTCAAGTGTTGTGCATTCCGAATAAGCTGCTGTATTGAGTTCCACTGAATCAGCACCTGTTTCAGATGCAGCATCAATTCGTTCATTGTCCGGTTCAATAAACAGGGACACCTCAATCTCCTTCTCCTTCAATTGCTCCACTGCCTTGCTTACTGCCTTGAAGACATTCTCATCCAGTATGTTGAGCCCGCCCTCCGTTGTCACCTCTTTGGGGTTTTCCGGGACAAGACATACCTTTTCAGGCACAATGTCCAGAATGAAATCCATTATATCCTTGTCTGTTGATATCTCCACATTGAGCGGTACATTAATCCCTGCCTTCAATGCAATAATGTCAGATTCATTGATATGTCTTCTGTCCTGCCTGAGATGGCATGTAATCCCGTCTGCTCCGCCGAGTTGCGCCAATACTGCAGCAGTCATTATATCCGGTTCATAGGACTGTCTGGCCTCCCTCAGTGTAGCTGTATGATCTATATTTACTCCTAAAAGCATAGCTCCTCCTTTTTGTTATCAGTATATAATATGGCGAACGAATGTCAATATAATTAAGAGCGGGTAGAAGTAAGAGTCACGAGACGCGAGACTCGAGAAATCGCGAATAAATTCGCTCTTCCGGCTATCAGCCATCGGCCACCAGCCGTCAGCTTATGTGTATAGCCGGCCATGAAAGACCGGAAAACGGAAAATGGATAACGGAGACCGGCTTGCGCCGGGTCAAAGGTCAATGGTCAATATGAATAGCCGAGAATGAAAGAAAGTATAACTTCTTTACAAAAAATAATTATTGTGATAAAATCTGATTATGAAAAGAGGGATATCATTAATGTATTATGAGGATCAATCATGAGAAAATTCGTAATCGTATTTGTTTTAATAGCATTAATCATTAGTTGTTCATTATTAAAACATAATTACAGCACAAGATATAGTTGGCTCTTACTTGATTATCCGGATTGTATTGAAAATGAAGGAGATTATATAATTGTCTCTTCAGATGATCTTGAATATGTCATATTGAATGCACATACAATCGGACCAGATCCTGATATTCTATGGAGATTGGATGTGGATAATGATGAATTTTCAGGCACATATATAAAGGTCAGCAAAAACAATGCGGTTATGGCTATTTTCAATAAACTCTATGGAATAAAATTGATTGAGGATAAAAATCCTGAGATTTTCAGCGAATTGAAATTGAACGCAGAGATTCTTTCGTGTGAAATCAATAATGATACTGTATTTGCATATACGAAAGATAATGGACTCTATGTGTTTAATATTCAATCTGATGAATTTCATTTCCTTTCTTCCATGTATGATACGAATAACTTTATTAAGATGGAGTATCAAAATGAATATATGTATGCCTTGGATAAGTCGCATGGACTTAATATAGTACAATTTTCAGGCGGATCACCGGAGTTGATAAGCAGGATTGATTCCACAGAAATGTTAATATATGATTTTGTAATTGAATCTGATTACATATATGCTGCAACATTCAATCCATCACTCAGCATCATAGATATTTCAGATAAAACCTCTCCTCAGGAACTTGAATTGAATTTAGGAGGGGATTTTTACTCAAAACCCATTAACAGGATTGCTCTTGGCCCATATGAAAATCAGGTGTCATTATCAGGCGTAAATACTCTTTATTGTGTTAATCTGAATGATATGTACTATCCTGATATTTTCAGAATACATGAAGAAGGTTCTCGGATTTTTGATATTTGCACAATAGACGGATACACAATGATTAGTGGATTTGATAAAGTTAAAATATTGGAATAGTTTATGAAAAACTTGATTTATTTATCAATAATACTTCTTATCCTCTCTTGTTCAATATCCATATATGAGGGGACGGATAATGAGTACGGCGTTATTGATATTTCAG
>JAXHVG010000114.1:0-18904 GCA_034189245.1 Caldifarciminota bacterium | reverse complement strand
GCTTCACTTTGCTTCAGAGTTGCCTGTTCGCTGGTATTGTCAATTGCTATAAGCCTTTGCCCCTTCTTGACCCTGTCACCTTCTTTAATAAATATATTTTCACATTTGCCCATAATATCGGATGATATTTTTATATCAACAAAAGGCTCCAGCTGTCCGTCTGTTCTTACATATTCATTGAGCACACCCCGTTTCAGCTCACTTGTCTGTACAGGAAGCGCAGGTGATTTTTGTGAACATCTGAATATAGCTATCACTACGATTATTACAATAACCAGTATTATAATATTCCGTTTCCTTCTTAAAAAATTCACTTTATCCTCCTTAAATAGTAGAGATACCGGTGATAGGTCTGATAATAGGTATTCTTTATCTGTATGAGATTTATCCTTGAATTGATATATTCTCTCTGTGCGTCAATATAGTCAATAGATGAAAGCTCATTGTTCTCAAAGAGTTTTGATGCAATCTCAAATGAGATTTTCTGTGAATTATATGCATTCTCAGCTGACAGATACATTGCCTCTATCTGTTTTATCATTGAAGGGAAATTCTCAAGCATTGCCCTGTATGTGAGCTCTGCTTTTCTGTATTCCAGTCCTGCTTTTTTCTTCTCACCGGATTTCTGAATAACATTGAGTGTCCTTGAAAATCCTGTAAAGAGGGGGAAGCTGATATTGACTGATGCGGAGAGCGAATAATTATCCTTGAAATCCGTCATATTGAAACTGTAAACCGAATCACTGATTCCTGCTCTGAGAGACAGATTGGCAGTAGGGAAGAATTCAGTGAGGGCATTGGCCTGAGAAACAGTCTTGACTGCATAATTCTTCTGATGGAGAATGTATTCGGGGAGTACAGGCAGAATTTCTTCCGGTTCAATGCGTGATGATTCCATATGAGGCACACTGTCAGGTTCCACTAAATCCTCTTTTACTTCAATGCCTGTGAGTATCTCAAATTCGGAAACAAGAGAGTTGTACTTCATCTGATTTGAGTATAGTCTTGAACGGATATTATAATAATTTGCTTCCAGATTTCTGAAATCCCTGCCTGATAAAATCCCTTTCTCAAACCTGCTCTTTGCTTTCAAAATATTCTTTTCTTCATTCACAACAAGCATTGAATCCAGTTCCAGCCTGATCTGATATTCAAGCAGTGTGAAGAATTTATCAATCGCATCATAAATCAGATTCTGGCTGTTTACAGTGTATGAGAGATTTGCAATATCTGTTGTGTATTTTCCCGATACAATATTCATCAAATAGGGGATATTAACAATCGTCTGACTGAGCGAGAATCCCTGGGAGTATGCGTAGTCAGTATTTGTTGTTGAATCAATAGATACATAATAGCTCAGGCGCGGCATATATCCTACAAGTGAAGACAGAAGCGCCTTATTATTGACTGATCTGTCTATATCCTCCTGCTGGCGCGGAATAGATGCAGCTGTATTATCCAGTACATCCTGAAGGGTAATGCCTCCGGATATTATCAAGGAGAATAATCCTGCAAAGAGTATCAGTGTTAATCTTTTCATATAAGCACTCCATTTAATTTATTGTAATAGCACAATGATTATTTTAATAGAAATAAATTATATTGCAATACTATCGTTATTCCTCAAAATAAAGTACTTGATAGAGGTATGTTTCCTCATAAACAATCATGAGGCGAGGACAGTTCTCATAAAGCACCTTTGCCAACCCGTGCATAACCGATAATTCGGTGCTGATGAGAATGTGCGAGCCTCACCGTCAATACTTCAACCGCTTTGCTCAATGCTTTTTTATTAAGAAAACAAACAATACATAATAGTTATATTCAGTGACTTTTTCTTATGAGGAAAGACATACTATATGTTTAGACAATAATAATAACTAAATCCCTCGCAATTCCGGTAGGCAGTGATTCAATGCCCGGAGTAAGCAGGAAAATATGGTGGTTTCAGTTTTTCAATTTTACATCAATTAAAGCATTTTACTTGATTTATTTGCTTATTATGGTAATATTCATTCTAAAAAGCGGGGAGAAATGTTCTGAACCCTGTCAGGACCGAGAGGTAGCAGCAGTAAGGAACCTCTTTCTCCGCCGCCATAATCAAAGAAGGAACAATGGGTTATATAGTTTTTGCAAGAAAATACAGACCGCAGAAATTTGACGAAATCAAGGGTCAGGACCATATAGTCTCAATACTGAAAAGCGGTGTGCGTAATAACAGAATACCCCATGCAATGCTGTTCAGCGGTCCCCGCGGTGTGGGTAAAACAACAACTGCAAGGATACTTGCCAAAGCATTGAACTGTGAAGACATCAGAGACGGAGAGCCATGCAGTGAGTGCCCGACATGCACGGGCATAATGGAAGGCAGGGACATGGATGTCATTGAAATAGACGGAGCATCAAACAGGGGGATTGATGAGATAAGGGATTTAAGGGAGAAAGCAAAGTATTCAACAGTAAAGAGCAAGTACAAGATATTCATTATTGATGAGATACATATGCTTACAAAGGAGGCATTCAATGCTCTGCTGAAGATACTTGAAGAGCCCCCCAAACATGTAATATTTATTTTTGCCACCACAGAGCCATTCAATGTAATCCCTACAATACTCTCAAGATGCCAGAGATTTGATTTCCGGCGCATACCTGTTCTTGAAATAACAGGCCAATTGGAATATATCAGCAGGGAAGAGCGTATTGATTATGAAATTGAGGGCTTGAAACTCATATCAAGGCTTGCAGACGGCAGTATGAGGGATGCCACATCAATACTGGATCAACTTGCATCAACAGACAAGAAGATAACCTATGATAATGTCAATATGATGTTTGGACGTCTTGATGATGAATTCTTTGTCGGCTTTACATCAACAGTACTGGACAAGAAACCCGATAAGATGATTGAGTCACTCAATGACATACTGCAGAGGGGATATGATCTTGAAACATTTGTTTCGGAACTGGCTTTCTATATGCATAAGCTGTATCTTATAAAACACAATATAAAGACAGAAGAGATTAAGATTATGCCTGAAAGCATTTTAAACAAAGCGACTGTTCAGGCAGACGGGTTTTCATCAGAGGCATTGAAACAGATAACCAAGGAATTGATTGAAACAGCACGGGAGCTCAAATTCACATCAAACAAGAAAATGATGGTTGAGAATGAGCTTGCACGTATATCTGATCTGACTGAATCAGCTGACATTGACTCTATTATTGCATTGCTCAAGCATGCAAAACCGGCAGGGGATAAAAAAAAAACAGAAAAACCCCTGAAAAATAAGGCTGCTGATAAGCATTCACTGGATTATTTTATTGACAGGGTGTCTGAAGATGATTTCTTCCTTTCAGAGGCATTGAAGAAATCCACTGTCGTATTTGCCGAAGACCGGTATTATGAGATAAAGGTGCCTGACACATATATCAATGATGTTAATCAAAGGCGTATCAATAATAAGATCAGGGACCTGGGAGTTGATCTGGAGTTAAAGGTCACATATTCTTCAGATGTAAAAAATAATAAGATAATTGCAAATCCCCTTGAGGAAGACCCGAAAGTAATTAAATTGATAGAAGAGATAGACGGTGAGATAATACAGTAGTTTAAGGAGGCATAAAGATGAACATGAACATGAATAAACTGATGAAACAGGCACAGCAGATGCAGAAGAAGATGGCTGAAGCACAGGAAAAACTCAAAGAGGTTGAAATTGAAGTGTCAGTGGGCGGAGGCATGGTGACAGCAAGGATGAATGGTGCTAATGAACTGCTCTCAATCACAATAGAGGATGAACTTATCAACAAGGAAGAGAAGGACATGCTGATGGATCTTATCGTTTCTGCAGTCAATCAGGCAAATGAGAAGATTGAGGAGAAGAAAAAAGAAGAGATGGGCAAGGTGACCGGGGGCATGAACATACCGGGTATGTAAAATGGATGAACTGAAAAAATTTAAAGAAAATCTGAAAAAACTCCCGGGTATTGGGGAAAAATCAGCTGAACGCATAGCATTTTTTCTCATTACGGGAGGTAAGGATATAGGGCATGAGCTTTCCAAGCATATGCTCAGTGCTATTGACAATATAGGTGTCTGTTCAGTATGCGGGGCATTGACACAGACAGATCCCTGCGGAATATGCACATCCTCAAAAAGGGATGCAGGTAAGATAATGCTTGTGGAGAATGCCCGCGATGTATTCCTCTTTGAAAAAACAGGACAGTACAATGGGAAATATCATGTGCTTGGCGGACTTATTTCCCCGCTTGACGGAATTGAACCTGAGCATTTGACAATTGACAGATTGCTCAATAGAGTAGAAAGTGATGGTGTCAATGAGGTTATAATTGCCCTTTCCCCTTCAACTGAGGGAGAGAGCACTGCTATGTATGTACAGGACTTACTCAATACGGTTAAAGTTACTGTAAGCAGAATAGCATTCGGTATTCCATTTGGGAGTGATTTTGAATATATTGATAATTTCACGCTGGGAAGATCACTGGATACAAGAAGAATTGTCAAAAAAGGTCAGAATATTATTGACGATGATAAATAATTTGATATAATAAAAACTTATAAATAATAATGGAGGAACAATGAAAGACTTTTTTGAGATAAGATGGCATGGCCGGGGCGGTCAGGGTGCAAAAACAGTAGCACTCCTCTTTGCAGATGCTGCCCTGGCAACAGGCAAGCATATTCAGGCATTCCCCGAATACGGTCCGGAAAGAATGGGTGCACCGGTGCAGTCATTCAACAGACTGGCGGACAAACCGATTACCATTCACAGTGGTGTGGAAAACCCCGATGTTGTTATAGTGCTTGACCCGACACTGATGGACACTGTTGATACAGCCGAGGGTATTGTCAAAAACGGGAAGATACTGGTAAATACTCTGAGAAAACCGTCAGAATTGAGGGAAGAATATTCAATAAGGGATGATATAAGCATACATACTGTCAATGCATCCAAGATAGCAATGGATGAGATCAAGGTCAATAAACCCAATACGCCAATGCTCGGTGCATTGATAAAGGTAACTGAGATTCTGGAATTTGAGAAAATGCTTGAAGATACAGAGAAGAAACTGGAGAAGAAATTTAAGAATAAGCCAGAGGTTGTCCCCGGCAATATGAAGTCAATCAGGAGAGCTTATGAGGAGGTAGTTTCAGAATGAGTAAGAATAAAAACTGGAAAGAAATAGATATGGCTTCACTGATTACAAAGAGCGGTTCAGCAAAGGAATTTAAAACAGGTGACTGGAGGTCCCAGAGACCTGTCTGGCTTGAAGACAAATGCACACAATGTCTCTTCTGCTGGGTCTTTTGTCCTGACTCATCAATCATTGTCAAAGACGGCAAAATGACTGGCATTGATTATGATCACTGCAAGGGATGCGGCATTTGTGTCAATGAATGCCCCTTTGGAGCACTTGAAATGGAAGAGGAAAAGAAATAATTCGGAGGTTAAGATATGTCAAATATAGTTGCAAAAACAGGAAATGAGGCAATGGCAGAAGCCATGAGGCAGATAAATCCTGATGTTGTTGCAGCATACCCGATAACTCCAGCAACAGAGATTGTTCAGCTGTTCTCTAATTTTGTTCATGACGGAAGAGTTGATACTGAATTTGTTGCAGTTGAGAGTGAGCATTCAGCACTGTCTGCATGTGTAGGGGCTTCAACAGCAGGTGCCAGAGTAATGACAGGTACTTCATCACAGGGGCTTGCCCTGATGCATGAAATACTTTACATTGCGTCAGGTCTCAGATTGCCGATAGTTATATGTGAGGTTAACAGGGCTCTTTCATCACCAATCAACATACATTGTGATCATTCTGATACAATGGGTGCCAGAGACAGCGGATGGATGCAGCTCTATGCTGAAGATTCTCAGGAAGCATATGATATGACGATATTTATGATGAAAGCTGCAGAGGATATTATGCTGCCCGGTATGGTGTCAACAGACGGATTTATCATATCCCATGCAATGCAGAGACTGGATATGTATGAGGATGAAGCAGTTCGCAATTATCTCGGAGAGAGGAAACCTGCATACACTTGTCTTGACACAGAAAACCCCATAACTGTAGGTCCGCTTGTACTTCAGGATTACTTTATGGAGGTTAAGAGAGCTCAGGAAGAGGCTGTTCTCAGCGGCAAGGTGAGGATAAAGGAATTGCTCAAGGAATATAACAAGAACTTTGAGAAGGATTACAATGTCATTGATACCCATAATATTGATGATGCGGAATATGTTATTGTAGCACTCGGATCATCTGCAGGAACAGCAAAATATGTATCGGATAAGATGAGAGAAGAAGGAAAGAAGGTTGGAGTTGTGAAACCGCTTTATTTCAGACCATTTTATGGTGAGGATATTGTTGATTATCTCAGGGATAAGAAAGGTGTGGCAGTGCTTGACAGAAGCAGCAGTCAGTCCTCAATGGGCGGACCTCTCTTTACAGAGATCTCATCAGCATTCTACAGAAATGAGAAGCATCCTGTGATGAAGAATTATCTTTATGGACTGGGCGGCAGGGATCTCAAAGCTGAAAATGTCAGGGAGATATTTGACGACATTGAGTCATTTGCTGAGAAGAATGGAGAAGGCGAAATTATTGAATATATCACATTAAGAGAATAATTGGAGGAATATATGGCCAGTTTAAAGGAACTGTCTAAACAGGGTAATCTATTTACACCGGGTCACAGGGCATGTGCAGGATGCGGTGCTACTGTAATACTGCGCAATCTTATGGCAACAGCAGGCAAGGATGTGGTTATTGGCGGTGCAACAGGATGTATGGAAGTTGTATCTACAATATATCCCTACACATCCTGGGATGTAAATTTTGTACATAATGCATTTGAGAATTCTGCTGCAACAGTAAGCGGCATTGAGACAGCATACAGGGCACTCAAGAAGAAGGGTAAAATAGATAAGGACATCAAGTTCATAGCATTCGGCGGTGACGGCGGTACATATGACATAGGACTGCAGTCCCTTTCCGGCGCAGTAGAGAGGGGCCATAATATGCTCTATCTCTGTTATAATAATGGGGCTTACATGAATACAGGTATTCAGAGAAGTTCCGCAACACCGTATGGGGCTCATACAACGACATCACCTGCAGGGAGTGTGGTCAAGGGCAAGATGCAGCCAGCAAAAGATCTGACAGAGATTATGATAGCAAATGGGGCTCATTATGCGGCCCAGTCAGATCCCTATCACTGGAATGATCTGTCAAAGAAGATTGACAAGGCGCTTAATACTGATGGTCCTGCATTCATTAATGTATTTTCACCATGTCCTCTGGGATGGGGGAGTGATCCATCCAAATCAATTGAAATTGCAAAACTCAGTGTAGAGACACTGTTCTGGCCTGTCTATGAATTTGAAAACGGCAGATACACTATCAATATCAAGCCGAAAAAGGTAAAGGATGTTGAAGAATTCCTTTTTACCCAGACAAGATTCAGGCATCTCAAGAATGAACCGGAGATCATTGAAGAGATTAAGAAACAGATCAATGAGAAATGGGAAGATCTGCTGAAAAAAGAAAAGTGCACAAATTCTGAAGGCTGACCGGAGGATATTTGAGTTACGAAAACCTCAGTATTTTTGAACAGGATTTCTGGGAGATCAACAATTCTCTCAATAAACTGCTCACTGCAACGAATGCAAGCGCATTGATGCTTATTGATAAGGCAGGTCAGATGATAACATCAGTGGGTAATACTGACTCAATTGATCTGCTTTCCTTTTCATCCCTCTCAGCAGCTGATTATGCGGCAACCAGTCAATTAGCATCTTTGCTTGGAGAGGAAGAATTCAAGGAAATATTTCATCAGGGAAAAAAAGAGAATATATATATTACAGTAATACTCTCCCGGATAATACTTGTCGTTATATTCAGCAGGAAGACAAATCTCGGTCTGATGAGGGTTAAACTCAAATCAACAGTCAAGGAATTAGAAGATATCTTTGACCAGATATTCAAGAAGCTGAGCAGTGGCCGGAAACAGCAGAAAGAGAGTTTCAATGATGATTTCAAGAGGGCTGCAGAAAGTGAACTGGACGATCTGTTTGATTAAAGAAGCATTGGAGGCTTAATTGTCAGTAATAAATTATTCATCAAGGGAAATTACATTCAAGATTGTTTATTACGGAACAGGATTGGGTGGTAAGACAACAAATCTTAAACAGATCTATAATAAAGTAAAACCTGAACAGAAAGGCAAGATGATATCACTGGCAACTGAGATGGACAGGACACTGTTCTTTGACTTTCTTCCAATGGACATAGGTTCAGTGAAGGGTTTCAAGACAAAATTCCAGCTCTATACTGTTCCCGGTCAGATATACTACAATGCTTCAAGAAAACTTATTCTCAAGGGTGTTGACGGCATTGTGTTTGTTGCTGACTCACAGATTGAGAGATTTGAAGACAATATTGAGAGTGTAGAAAATCTGATAGAGAATCTTGAGGAACACAGTCTTGATATCAATGAAATACCCCTTGTCCTCCAGTACAATAAGAGGGATTTGCCGAATATATCATCAGTAAGTGAGATGGATGAAGCAATTAATCCGTGGGATACTGCCTATGTTGAAGCTGTAGCTATACAGGGTATTGGTGTATTTGAAACATTAAAAACAGTGAGCAAAAAAGTACTCCAGTCATTATAAATGCTTTTTTATAAGCTTTATTATATTATGCTCCTTTGAATCAGGGAGCTCTCTGGCATTGAATTTGACATCACTATAATGGTTTTGGAGTTCAATCAGTTCATTAGCTTCCGCATTTGTCAATTTAACAAAATCCAGAAGGTCAATATCGTATTTATCATGCATTATTCCGCCAATATTGATCAGATCCGGTTTAATTAAATCAATGATTGAACAATTATCAGAGAGGGTTTCAATATCTTCAATAATAAACAGGGCATTCTCTCTGCCTGTGAACTGATAATTGTCTGATGAGATATCCACTGTCAAAAACTCAATATCAGGGTCTATCATATTCCTGTAAAGGTTCAGATAATGCGTATTCATATTATTGTGTATCAATGTGAGTGTTCTTATGGATGTAGCCTCTATCCAGCCTATTATTACCTGACCGTGGATAAGCCTTTCATCAATCCTGATTATCCTCATTAACTGATTGCCTCTTTGCCTATTGATACGAGTTTGTCATAAAGCTCTTTGGGTGTTTTGTTTGGTCTGTGCAGAAAGAAATCAACTATTACAGGAAGATTGTATCCGAATAGCAGTGTAATTTTCTTGTTGAAATTATCCTTGATGCGGGTTGCAGGTATTGAGAATGAGGAACCGTAGAAATCAATAAACACAAAGAAATGATCTGAATCACTGGATTTAATTATTTCCTCTATATCACTGTACATAGAATTAATATCCCTGCCCCGGTTGGAGAGACACCTATAGTCATTTTGAGAACCTATAATTGATAAAGCTGCACTGACTGCAGAGGCAGAATAATCATGATGACCTGTGAATATGCCGAATATATTCACTCTTCATCCTCCTCAAGACGCGCAAGATTCTTTGCTCTCTTCTGCATTAATTTGATCAGTGTTGCATTGAATATTTTAGCTGTATCATAACCTGAGATCTTGAGAATGTGATTGAGTGCAACTACTTCTATTATAACAGCTATGTTCTTGCCTGGGAGAAGAGGGACCTTGATCAGCGGGATCTCAACATCCAGTATATCTGTATTGTCTTCCTTTATACCGACCCTTTCAATATTTAGATCCGGTTCCCATTTGATCAGTTCGATCTCTATCTCCACTCTCTTATGAAGACGCACACTGCGAATACCGTAAATCTTAGCTATATCCAGTATGCCTATTCCTCTGACCTCCATATGATACTGAAGTGCGGATTCCGGTGCAATGCCTGTTCCCATGAGCACATGTTCGCCTTTCTTGAATATCTTGATAGCATCATCAGCCACGAGCCTGTGTCCTCTGTCAACAAGGTCCAGTGCAGTCTCGGATTTTCCTATACCGCTTACACCTGTGAGCAGTACACCTACACCATATATATCAACAAGTGTGCCGTGCATTGTTGTCTCGGGTGCAAGCACATTATTAAGATGAATACTGATACTGTGAATAAGCTGAGGAGTATCCAGTTCCGATACTATCAGGGGAATACTGTGCCGGTTTGCCAGTATTTTCAGCATCCGCGGGGGGTCTATACCTCTTGAAATAATTATACAGGGTAATTCAAATTTCATCATGTTTTTGAGATTTGCTGACCGTTTTTTCGTAGAAAGTGATTTGATATACTGTATCTCTGTTTTCCCAAGAACCTGTATATTCTGGTGTCTGAAATGCTCTGTGTAACCGGATACAGCAAGTCCGGGCCTGTATGGGTCAATTCTCTCAATCTCCCTGTCCAGACCGCCACTGCCTGCAATGAGGGAGAGCTTGAGATCCTCTCCCTTTGCATCAAGTAATTCTTTTACTTCAATAGATTTGTTATTGTCTGTGTTCATGAATTTTCTTCTCGTACTTGACTAATTGTTTTTTTAATTTTCTTATTGTGTTGTCAATAGAATTAATCAGATCAAATGATTCATCTGAAGCATAAAAACGGTGTTTCTTTACATGAACATTAGCCTCAACGAAATACCGTTTGTCATTGAGTGCAATAGTGAAGGAGCTATCCAGAATATTTTTCTCGTATTTTTCAAGCTTGTCCATCTCTTCTTCAATATAGGATTTCATTTCCGGTGTCAGATCGTAATGTTTACCTGTAATGTTTACATTCATTTAAACCTCCTTATGTATTATTGTATCATGCCGGAATTCATTGTCATTGGTTTCGGGAAAATCTTTCATGTAGTGAAGACCTCTTGATTCCTTCCTGGAGAGAGCAGATTCAATAATGATTTTTGAAACAATGATCATATTTCTCAATTGAAAATATTCCTCAGTATTGTATTTCTCCATGGACTGGAAATCATCCCATATCCTGCTGATTTCCTCTCTTGCTTTTATTACGCCTTTCATATCTCTCACAATAGCCAGACGTTTCCACATTACCTCTTTTACATTTATCTTCAACTCATTAATGTAATCACATATGGAGTCATTGGCGGAAACAGGTTGTGAGTAAAAACCTGGGACTGTTGCTTCAATGTCCCTGCCGAGTTTCTGTTTTATGTCAAGGAATGCCCTTTCGGCAAAAACAATTGCTTCAAGCAGTGAGTTGCTTGCAAGTCTATTGGCTCCATGAACTCCAGTGCAGGCAGCCTCTCCTGCTGCATAGAGATTATTGATTGATGTCTTGGCATCAATATTTGTCTGTATGCCGCCGCATATATAATGAGCAGCAGGCACAACCGGTATAGGCTCGGAGGGTACATTGATGCCGAGATCTCTGCATTTTCTGAAGATTCTCGGAAATCTTCTCTCAAATCCCTTTTCCGAGAATGGTGAAAGGTCCAGAAGGACATAATCCTCTCCCGATAATTTTAATTCCGCATCAATTGCTCTGGCCACTATATCCCGTGGAGCAAGTGATTTGAGTTCATGATACTTATGCATAAACTGCCTGTTATTCTTTAATTTCAGAAAAGCGCCTTCGCCCCTCACTGCCTCAGAGATAAGGAAAGCCCTGCCTTCTGATTCTGAATTATACAGTGTTGTGGGATGGAACTGAACGAATTCCATATTGGCTATTTTAGCGCCTGCCCTGTAAGCCATTGCAATGCCGTCACCTGTGGCAATGTCAGGATTTGTGGTGTGTTTGTACACCTGTCCTATCCCGCCTGTGGCAAGAACAACAAACTTTGAGAAATACGGTTCAATCTCATTGTTGATCTTATCAAGGACAAAAACCCCCTGGCATGTATTCTCATTGTCAATTATCAGATCACATATATAATGATTTGTAAGCATCTCAATATTCGGATATAGATTTATTGTATCAAGCAGTGTTTTTTCTATTTCATAGCCTGTATAGTCACCGGAGTGTACAATGCGTTTCTTTGAGTGTCCTCCCTCCTGACTCATAGTGAAACTGCCGTTCTCATTCATGTCAAATTCTGCTCCCAGTTCTGCCAGTTCCATTACAAGTTCAGGTCCGCGTTCAACCATTATTTTTACAGCATCACTCCTGGATAGGCCTTTGCCTGCTGAATATGTATCCTTCTCATGAATCTCAAAGGAGTCATTTTCATTGAGTACTGCTGCAATGCCGCCTTGTGCATAATTGGTATTTGAATCCTTGCCGCTCTTTTTTGTTATAATACCAATCTTGCCGTATGGAGCAATTTTATAGGCGAATGTAAGACCGGCTATGCCGCTTCCAATAACAATTACATCATATGTTTTCATTATATCAGTTCCTGCTGAAACGAATTATGTCAGTATCAACATAATTTCTCCAATTAGCTGGAATATCTTCTTCTTCAACATTTGTATAAACAAGTTCATGGTCGCCAAAACCGTCTATATCAGTGAAAATAAACTGCATTCCGCCCTGTGAGTAGTATATCCAGTTCTCATAGGATTTGAATCCCCTGGGATGGGGGATAACCATTGTTTCGTCAGGTTCCCCGTACTTGATGTATATTCTTCCCCTGTCTGTTTCATATCCCTCCGTACTCCCGGAAGAAAATTTTTTATCCGCATACTTGATCCTGCTGATGAATTCATCCAATGCCTCCAGCCTGTTATTGTTTGGCTTCGGGTCTCTCTCTTCCCAGAATCTAATGAGAAAATTATGTCTGCCTGCATCATTCAATTGACTGAGTTTCTTGAGTTCTGAGGGCATAGCAATATATTCAATACGCCCGTAGTTTTCAATCTGTTCATCAGTCAGCTCATATTTGCTGAGTTGCTGTTTGGATATACGGTCTGACTTTGTGAAATCAACGGAATTACTCACACTGAAGGAGTCTGATTCAAGGGTGGCCATTAGTGTGTATTGTCCGGATTTCAAAGCCAGTGTATTGACAGCAGCAACATCAATAAAGGCACTGCCGGCTGTTATACCGGTTTTTGCAGGCAGTGAATAAACTGTATCGTTTTCATTATTCAAAACAGTGAAGTAGAGTAAAAAGGGTCTTTCAGGGGGGAGATTGTAAAATTCACTGTATATAAACAGATATGGATTGAGAGCTGTTGTTTCATGTGAGGGATTGGGTACAACCCTGTAGCTGTTCCTGGCGAATTTGCCTCCCGTAGTATCCTGTTCAATAGAGAGTGCAATCATCATATCAGACATAAAGGGAATTTGAGGAACTGCCGGCAGTTTAATTGTCTCAACTTGCTGATGGGTGTTTTCCGATTTAATATCTGTAAATATAAAAGTAATCTCATAACTGCCTTCTGATAGAAGGAAAGCGGACTGGTCAATAAGGGACATCTCCTTGGTTATCTGTTCTGTTTTGGATATAATAGAACTGGTTGTCCATGTGTCAGTTACTGTATTGCCTGTTTCAATATCCTTAATAATAATGTCAATATCAAGCAGTGCAATCAATTTGCCTTCATCGCGTGTATATTCAAGCATCTGCGAGGGATAGGCAATATTGCACACTATTTCCCAAATACCTTTACCTGCATCAAATCTATTAATATCAACATTTATATCTGCATTCAATACAATTGTTGAGATAATCAGTAATATGAAAATCAGTTTCTTCATATCTACCTCCATTGATCATAATAATTCATAAGCCTGAACTCGC
Organism: Caldifarciminota bacterium; assembly: GCA_034189245.1. Taxonomy (GTDB): domain Bacteria; phylum Hydrothermota; class 32-111; order 32-111; family 32-111; genus JAXHVG01. Next base: position 5,167 of record JAXHVG010000114.1, on the reverse strand, counting down.
CATAGCCGTGGACATCCACAAATCTGAATTCATAACCCTCTGAATAATAATACCATATCTCATAGGGTTTGGAATCAAGGTCAAATGGATGTCTTTCAATTTCATCAGGGTGTCCGAACATTATGTAAATTCTGCCCTGGTCTGTTTTGTATCCCTCTTTTGCATGGACGCCGAACTCATCCATAGCATATTTGTATCTTCTGAGGAATTCATTGTATTGAATATTCCCGCTGAGTGTTGGATTTATATCAGCTCTCTTCCAGAAATCATTCCATATCTTTTCACGTTCTTCAGGTCCGGCATTTCTCATTTTGTCAATCTCGCTTTTGACTGCAATAAGGCTAAGGGCATTGACAATATTATGGTACTGTTTATCAGAATGTTCAAAGGAAAAAGCAATAAAGAAATCCGTGGTCATTGAGGAAATGAGCTCCTTTTGATCATTAAACATCTCTGCAGTCAGTTTGTATTTTCCAGGTTCAAGATTTGTTGAAAGTATGAAGGTATCTCTCTTAGTATTTATCAGAGGGAATTCCTTTTCATAAGGGGAGGATTTGCCGGATATATTCAATTTCAATGAATAATCTGAGGTATCCATATTGCTGTACTCTATACCGAACACGAGAGAGTCCTCATCAGTGAAGTGCCACTCCTCTCCATTAATATCAATAATAGACCTAATGTAAGGTTTCCCCTTTGTGGCATATGGGAGTATTACCGGTGAATTGAACTGAATGTATGAATCGGAGTTATTGTCCGTCAGTTTGATCTGCAGTGATTTGTAACTTGAATCCGCTTTGAAAACCCTGGTAAAATTAACAACACTGTCTCTCACGGTTTTTTGATATGAATCAGCAGTAATAGTCGTATCTGTGAAGAAGTTCTTCAGCGGTTTGCTGCTGTTATCAAAAAAAGTATACTGTATTGTCAGAGAAGCAGTGAATATGCTGTCTGTTTTTTCAAATACAACAGACGATAGTGGAACAGTGAGGTTGACTGTCTCATACAAATCATCTGTACTGTCTCTATTGCCTGATACGGAAAATGTGACGCGCGACATATCGCTGCCTGCAAGTAAAACTGCTGTCATTAATAAAACTGTAAATATAATTTTCTTCACTTTAATAATCCTTCAGCTATTTTTATACCATTAAGAGCTGCTCCAACCCGTAAATTATCTGCTGATATAATTATATGAAATACATTATCATTGTCTTGATCCTTTCTCAGCCTGCTGACAAAAACTGTATTGGAGTCATTTATACCTTCAATATCCATTCTACTATTAAATTTAATCAGATCACCCTGTTTTTGCAAGTGGCTGCGAATCTTTTCAATATCTGCTTTACTGTCTATCTCAATCCTTACTGATTCGGTATGAACATTGGAGAGGGGAATACGCAATGCTGTTGCAGATACATTCATATCCTTTCTACGCATAATTTTCTTTGTTTCTTTAATCAATTTCAGCTCTTCTTCACAGTATCCGTTCATGTCTGTTGATCCAATGGATAATTGAAGATTATCATAGAGTTTAACTGTGTCTTCACCGACCCCCTCTCGTGACTGTTTTCTGTAATTTACAAGCTCACTGCGTCCTGCACCTGATATTGCCTGATATGTTGACACAACAACAGATCTCAGCCGATAAATTTGAGATATTGCATTGAGTACCAGAACAAGCTGTATTGTAGAGCAGTTGGGGTTGGCAATAATTTTATTCTCCGGTTCAATAACATCAAAATTCACCTCCGGAACAATAAGGGGAATCTCCGGCATGTTCCTGAATGCAGAAGAATTATCAATGCATACAGTTCCCTTTTTGGCTGCAAGTGGCACAAGGACTCTGTCAGTTTCACTGCCTGCAGAGAAGAACGCAATGTCAATATTGTCAAAATCATTCTCATTGAACTCTTTGACAGTATAATCCATATCCTTCACAGATATTGTTTTCCCGGCACTCCTGGGGGATGCAATAAGCAAAAGATTATTATAGGGGAACTGTCTCTCTCGCAGAAGACTCAAAAAGGTCTCTCCTACCAGTCCGGTAGCTCCGATTAAAGCTATATTAGTCATTGAGAATCCGTTAGTCCCAGTTCTTTGGATAATTCACCGAGTAATTTGCCGAGATAGGGCTTTTTTGTCACAATGGAGAACTTTAATTCGTCTTTTATAATTGTGAATATGTCATTCTTATATTTGTCTGTGACACTGAGTATCTTTTTAAGAACATCCTTGTTGTGATATAACCCCGAACCTATTATTGTAATAATGGATAGGTCATTATTTATTGAGATGCTCTCGCTTTTTTCTTCAATTCTGCCGAGAATATCACTGACTGAATTACTGTCTGTTATAAGACTCACTGTGTCCAGGTTCTTGCTTGCAAACATCTCAAACCCCAGGTCATTATCACTGAGCATTTTGATTATATCCATTGTGCTTTCCTTGGTCTTTATATTGAGAGCAGTGAGGTTTTCCCTGTGGGATATACCCCGCACATCCATACCCTCAATAGCATTTTTATCTGTTATCATTGTGCCGGCTCCTTCATTAAATGATGATTTAACACAGAGTTTTAAATTGTTTTTCATGGCAATCTCCACAGAACGGGGATGAAGTATCCTTGAACCGGTAGATGCCATGATAAGCATCTCTTCGTAAGCGATCTCTTTGACATGTCTTGCATTATATACAATATACGGGTCAACTGCATATACTCCGTCCACATCAGTATATATCTCACATCTCTCTGCAGAGAGATATGAGGCAATGGCAGTTGCAGTTGTGTCTGATCCGCCTCTGCCGAGTGTGGTTATCTCCCTTGAGGCAGAAACACCCTGAAATCCAGCTATAATAGGAGTTATGTTATTTTCAAGAGCCTCTTTCAATCTGTTGCCCCTGATTTCAATGATCTTTGCATCAGTGTGGTCCCCGGTGGTTATTATACCCACCTGAGACCCTGTGTATGAATATGATTTGATATTGTAAGAATTAAGAGCCATTGAGAACAGTGCCATGGAGATCCGTTCACCTGTTGTAAGAAGCATATCCATCTCTCTCTTATTGGGACTGTCGCATATCTGGGATGCCATTGCTGTCAGTTCATCAGTTGTCTTATTCATGGCAGAAACAATTATCACAATCTTGTTGCCCCTGTCAATTTCATCACGCACAGTACCTGCAAGATGCATTATATGGGATGGTGTTGCCAGTGAAGTCCCGCCGAATTTCTTGACTATTAATGCCATTTACAACTCTAATTTACCTATTTTTTCAATGCCCCTGTCAATCTCACTATCAGGCAGTGTCAGTGAGAAACGGATAAAACCGTCACCTGACTGGCCGAAGCCTATGCCCGGTGTTGTTATAATCCCGGCATTCTTGATTAAATACTTTGTGAATTCCATTGAGTTCATACCCATTCTTGTTTTTGCAAGGATATAGAATGTTGCAGGAGGCCTGTGGAACTCAAGTCCCTTCTGCTCAAGGGCATCAGCCAGTCTGTTGATACGGTCTGCAATTATCCTGTTATTATATTTAATATGCTCACTGCCGTTTTCAAGTGCTTCAATGGCTGCATACTGAATGGGTCTGAAAACCCCGGAATCAGTATTCATTTTTATTTTCCTCAGACCATTTATCAATTTCTCATTGCCGACTGCAAACCCTATTCTCCATCCTGTCATATTGAATGTTTTTGATAATGAATGAAATTCAATGCCTGTCTCCATGCCTTTTGATGAGCTGAGCATGGATGGCGGAGGCGGGAGAGCAGGTGAATGGATGTCTGCATAGACACAGTCATTTATCACAGCAATACCTCTTTCATAAGCCATTTCAGTGATCTGCGCGTAGAAGTCAATGTCTACTACTGCACCTGTCGGATTATTGGGATAATTAAGCATCAGTGCTTTTGTTGAGTGAGTGATCAGTGACTCTATGTCCTCAATAATGGGAGTAAAATTATTCTCATAATGCACGGGAAATTCCACTGTCCGTGCTCCCCATAGATTGGACTGAACCCTGTAAACAGGATAGCAGATTGACGGTATGAGCATTTCATCACCCTCTTCAATGAGTGCCTGCATCAGATGGGCAAGTCCCTCCTTGGAACCTATAAGGACCATTATCTCTTTTTCGGGATCAGCGTCCACATTGAATCTCTCTTTCATATAGGATGCTATTGTCTCCCTCAATTCCCTCATACCATTGTATGACGGATATCTGTGATTGGCGGGTTTCCCCAATTGCTCTTCCATTTCATTGATTATAAAATCAGGGGTTGGGAGGTCAGGATCACCGACACCGAAATCAACAGGATTTTCTGTCTGTCTCTTCAATTTGTCTATTTCATCAAAAACATAGGGCGGAATTGCATTGAGCCTTGATGATAACTTCATTCAGCCTCCCAGAACATCTGTCATTGAGTATAAACCGCTTTCCTTATCCGCAATGAAATTAATTGCTTTTATGACACCATTTGCAAATGTCTCACGGGAATGTGCTGTATGTCTGATCTCCATTGTTTCATCAGGTGATGATATGATTATTGAATGGATGCCGGAAAATGCGCCTGCTCTAATGGAATGTATCCTTATTTTACTGTCTCTGGGATAATCCACTGAAAAATCATTGTTTACAGGCCTATCTGTCAATTCACTGATTGTCTGAGCAAGTGATAATGCAGTTCCGCTGGGTGCATCCTTTTTTTTATTATGGTGATATTCAATGATTTCAATATCCCTCTCTTTATCCATTATATAATCATTCATATGTTGAAGCATTAATTTTATCTGATTGATGCCTGTTGACATATTTGAGGAATAGACAATAGGAATCTCTGAGGAGTATTGCTTCATTTTATTGATAGTATCCTCACTGAGGGCTGTTGTGCCTGATATGAATTTCCTTTTATTATTATAAGCGTATTCAAGTGCACTCAGTGAACCGGACGGTGATGAAAAATCAACAATGATATTGAATTTGTAATCACTGTCTTGATCCAATGGATTAATCATGACACCCCATTTGTCAATACCGCACCACAGACCCAGATCACTGCCTGTAGATTTTGAGTCAGGGGAATCAAATGCTTCTGTGACTGCGAGGTTGTCACATCCCAGAAGTTTGAGAGCAATTATGCTGCTCATTCTTCCGCCAGCAC
>JAXHVG010000113.1:0-6508 GCA_034189245.1 Caldifarciminota bacterium | reverse complement strand
AAACACCTGCCCGTATTTCCTGTATATGGTTATGCCCAGAGGTTTATAGAATTGTTTATCACCATATCCTTTACTGCCGAATGTGACAATATAATTGAGATCACTGTCAAATTTATGCACCACGGAATTGACAGAATCAGTCACCCATATATTGCCGTGATAATCATAATCCGCATGTACAAAACCCGCATTACTGTATCCGGGTAAATTGCTTGCATTCTGACGGGCAATCTCCCTACCCTTCATTGAGAGTTTGAGAATATACACACCATTGGATATGGCAATAATAAAGGGTTTTTCGTCTTTCACCCTGCAGTATCCCTTTTCTTTATCTATTACAGCAATACCGCCGGGCCGGGATATGTTTTTCAGTATTTTGACCGGTCTCAGCAGTGAATCCATTACAACAATACGGTCATTGCCCCTGTCCGTTATATAGACATTCTCATCACTGTCCAGATCAAGCATTGCAGGCAGATCAAATGACGAGGAATCTATGCCGAATCCTCCTGCTGAACCCACATACGCCAGTGTATCTACAGCAGAATCATACCTCAGTTTGACTATTCTGTAATTATATGTGTCTGTAAGATAAACAATGCCTGACTCTGTTGCCGCAATATCAGTGGGATAATACAATGCTGCAGTGCTGTCTTCCCTGCCCTTTTCACCGAATGTCCTCAACTGATTCGTATTGACATTATATACTATTTTATGATTATTTATGCCAAACAGTGTCAGTATGGCATTGTCTTTCCTCGTTGTGGGATCATCCTCTGATTTGAGTTTGATTGCAAAGAGCCCTCCTGTTCTGTGGAATCGCACATCCCTTCCCAGAATCATTCTTGCAATAGTTGAATTTGCCCTGTTGAAGCCCATATTATGCTTGAATGGAGGATGAACCAGTGTTGTCTGGTCACCATTCAACAGTACGATTAATATGATTATATTGAGCAATATTGATATTTTTCTCATTGTATATGAATATTATCATTTATCAGCTGATTGTCAATAAAGGCGTTATTCCTCAAAAATAAAGTACTTGAAAGAGGTATGTTTCCACATAAACAATAATGGGCGGGGACAACTATCAGAAAGCACCCCTCTCAATCCGTCCACTCCCGCCGGTTCGGTGCTGATGAGAATGTGCGAGCCTCACCGTCAATACATCAATCGCTTTGCTCAATGCTTTTTTATTAAGAAAACAAACAATACATAATAGTTATATTCAGTGACTTTTTCTTATGAGGAAAGACGGTATGCTGTTTTCATTTGACTGCATTCTTGTATTTATAAACACTTAATCAGTGCTGATTTTTACTCCTAAATATACTGATTATGATACAGCAGATTATTTAAGAATAATAATTTTCTCATTAAAGTCCGACAGCTTATCTTTGATAAAATATATACCTTTGGGCATTTTTATGTTATATGTCAATTCCTTACTGCCTGAAATATTTCCACTGTATACTGCATCAACCTGTCTGCCGGTAATATCATATATGACAATATCAACATTTTCGTCACCCTCTATGGAGAATTCAATCTGCTCTCTGCCTAATACATTCTTCATGAATATATCAATCGGTTTTTCTTTTGAAGCTGCCTGTACTAAATCATTGTTTTCAATTGTGAATCTGAATGTATCCCCTTCAAGAGGCATATATGGGCTGCCGGTTGTATAAATACGCCACACCTCTCCATCATCAGGTATCTCGCTTATAGAATTGAATAATGCCGATGTATCACTCTTGTAAATAACATATTCAGCAATGTAAAAACAGTAAGTATTTGTATCAGGATATGCCTGGACATTATTATTTGAATCAGTGAAACAATATGTATATTGCGTCCGATACCGTTCAAAAGCTGTAGAATCATAAGACATTATATTACCTGGATGATCTTCACAGTAAACAACAGGATAAGCAGTATCACCGACTGTTTCCCATTCAATCAATATATCGCGTGCACCCAATAATTTATTATAAACAGATATAAGATTATTATAATCAGATTTATTTGCTACCTGTAGATTTGAATAGGAATATAATCCACCCATATCTTCTATTACTGATACAGAATCTGCTTGAGATATATATTCATTCATATAAATCCTCACTCCCAATCCACTGAACATATCAGATTTGTAAACATACGGATTTATATAATTATCACTCAATAACACACTATCTATATCACTATTATAAACCTCAAGATAATCGTATGGAAAAGGATTATCCATATATACATAATAGTTACCCGGTATGGTTTTAGTTGAATCATATATGTCAACAGAAATAATTGCAGCAGATTCACCGGAAATTTGTTGTATTGTATCTTCATGGGATATATTGTTGTAATTCCACAACCAGCCAAATTTAGATATAGAATCAGAGCTTGCACCATCTGAACTGATTAAAACAATTTTATAGTATCCTAAGGGTAATAGATAGTGACAATTAAATGCAAAGCTGTCATTAAAACCCTTAAAAACTCGGATAGTATCATAGCCGGTGTAATAATTGGAAAGTAAGAAATACACCGTATTATCAAAGATACTGTCATCAACATCTTTTATTTTCCAACTTAACTTTAGATCTTCGTCGATTGTATCAATTATGAATTCACTAATGATAGGTGTACAGTTTTCCGTCTGTTTATTCAGAATAAAGTTCTCATTTCTTGATCTGCCCTGGAACATCATTGAGTCAAATCCAAATACCTGCCAAGAATAATATCCATCCGGCAAGGTATCTGTATTAACTGTTTCTGTACCATTATCACTTATAATAAAAAATGCTGAACGTTTATTGGTATTTTGATTAACAATAGATATCGCCACTGAATCATAAGATGCTGAATTATCCCATGAAAATGTATGATTTGTATCTATTATTTCATTATCAACAGGTGAAAGCAGTGTATATGTAATATTATTTCTGTTTGCCCAAAGTTCCTCCAGTGTCATCATATTGGGCACTATATCATTTGCTGTGCGGTTGATACATAATCCGAATGTATATATTACCGAATCTCCATAACTGATGTCAAAAGGACCGCAAGATAATAGAAATCTCTTATCTCCTGCTTGCCATTCACCTTCTGTCTGCCCTGGATATCCTGCTGTTCCTGTACCCCATGAGGGAAATGGCTCATAAGAATTTTCAGGATTAGCAGGATCAAATGTCAGATGATTATATCCTGCCATGACCTTATATCTCTCTTCTTTTGTACCGGGATCTGTTGCCAATGTAAAACTGTTGAATGATGTCATACCCAGTGGACTGCCTGCAGGTATGATATATGAGCCGTCATGGTAAAGATCCACACTATCAGTTGCAGATGGAGTTCCAAGTAATTTAGCTGACATGATTGATGGAGTATGTGCCCAGCCGGCTTCTGCCTCTGTCTGAAACTGATAGCCTATACTAAGCTGTCTGAGTGTACCATTAACTGTCATTGTATCAATGAATCCGAGTATATCATTGGCAGCACTGCTTGCTTCATTGCCTATATCATTATCCATGCATATTCCTACATAAGCATTCTCTATATCCTTATTATCGTCACGGACATTCTTTATTACCAATCTGAAATACACTATATCCTCTACGAGCTTACTGGGATATGTATATGAGAATAATTGGACATCCAGTCCCAGCGGTTTATTCTCAGTTGTAAAATGCCGGGCAGGATCAAGATCAGAATAATGCGCATATATATCTGAATAAGACAGCATACTATCAAAGAGTATCTCGCCATTACTGTTCTTGGGCGGCCAGCTGCTTGTTGAAATATATACCCTCTCATTGGAATTATCATATTCCGGTGCATCACTGCCGTCCCCCGGGCACATCTCACTGCCTGCACTATTGGGATTATACCCTACGGTTACAAGAGTATCCTTGATGCCGTCATTATCATGATCAACAAGACCGCCGAACCATATGCCTGCCCCAAATATATAATTCTCCCCGGGATATCCTGACGGCCAGTACCCGCCTGCATTGCCGGTCTGGACATTATGACCTATGATACCGTAATTGGTCACAGTTATATTAAATTCATTGCCATCCTGCCATACCATATCCCATCCTGCACAAATGTATAATGTTATGAATAATGTCATAATTAATAATATTGTAATCTTTCTCATCTATCCTCCTATTATTTTTTTTATTATTGCATTTCATAAACCAATTGTCAAGCAATTTTTTAACCAGTATTCCTTTACACATTAGATTTACATATTTTCGGCATATCCCTTGATTCATATCTGAAAAACAGTATAATATGAAAAAAATGGGAGTACATATGAAAAAAGTTCTAATCATTGTGATTGTCTTATTGATTCTTATCAGCTGTTCCACTGGTCCTCAATATGATTATGAAAATGTTGAAGTATATGAGAATAATCTCTTATTACCTGAGCAGCATGATGAATTTATCAGTGCTGATTATAATGAGGACTCAGATTCACTGAAACTCGTTTTCAAAAATGCCCAGTTCCCTCCTGTAGATAAGGATTACTATGTCATAGGATATTCGGATAATGGTTATCTTATTAAAATCAGTGACTTTTCAAAATCAGGAGATACACTCAAAATTTATGGACAAGAAGACAATCTTGAAAATGTGATTAAAACAGGCAGTATTGATTCAACAATTGCTATGAATATTAAAGACAATAAGGCGGCTTCTCTTCACATTGTTTCAGATAATTACTCAGTGAATGCAGATAAACAGATTATCAAGAAACAGGATAATTTCAGCATTTATTACTATGATCTTTCCATTGTTTCCAATAGTGACTCCATACTGATTGATACATTGATGCTTGATTTTGACCGCTCAATGGATTTTGTATGCTCATATGATAATGCCTTGACAAATTTTGCGATTGATATTAGTAATGCAGACAGCATTTACATGAATGAAATATATACATCATTTGATTCAAGATCTGCTATAGATGAAGAAATTATAATTGATACGATTTATTATGAACCTATGGTTTATATGTTTGAGAATATTCCTGTTGTAATAACACCAGCATCACATATATCTATAAACTCAATACTCAATTCATATCCTGATGAAGATGCATATATAACTATGCAGGCATCACTTGGAACAGAAGGTATTCAGAGTATAAGTAAATCAGACGGAATCTCTTCTACGACGACCACAAATGGTGATGCAAATGTCTTTACAGATTCATTGCATTCTGTAGAGAATCTCAATAATACAATAAACATAACAGATAATATAAATTATAATGCCTATAATACTCACTGTGGTAATATTGCTTTAATCAACTCTGTCCAAAATAAAGCAATTAAAGATTTCACTAATTACATTTTTACTGATACCTGTTCTGTTCATAATATTTTAACATCTAATCTGTCATTCTCTTCATTCAGCATCACACCTTTTAATATAGCAGATTCACTGAATGTTTTCTCAGATACCTTGGCAACAGTGATAATTAATTCAGATAATTATGTATCAGTTACTCTAACTTGGGATACTATTTGTGATCTGGATCTGGAAGTGATAGATCCTGATAATGAAAAAATTGATCTGCATAATACAGCATCTGCATCAGGCGGTATATATTCAGGTGATGATCAGGATGGATATGGTCCGGAACAGATTTACTGGCCTAATATGAATGCACCTGAGGGTACTTACAAGATTACAATTCACCATTATGAGGGTAATGCATCTGCTAACTACAGTATTGATGTCAATGCCTATGGTCAGACGACTCAATACACAGGGACAATCAATAAAGATGAATCCATATTTATTGCAGAATTCACTACTGGCAGCAAACTGCCGCCCGCCATTAATTTTGTAACAAAATATGAGCCTTTATTTGTGAAATGATTATTTAGTTTATCGGGAGGGTCACTGACACCTCCCTTACGTACTTTCGTGATGCGTATTGCGTAATGCGGTTTCCGTTGTAAGATCTTGCTTGCATAGCATTAAGGAGATTGCTTCACTGCGTTCGCAATGACATCCTCGGGCCGTCATCGTGTGTCATATAATCCCTATTGAGTAAAATAAAAAGGATATTATTATTGGTTCTTCTCCAAAAGAGTTGGTAAATAGAGATAAAAATAAATGAATTGAAGACTGTCAAGTGCCGGAAATTTTAAAATTATAACATAGATCGGGAAACAGCGAAAACATACTCTAAACCCTGTTATTTATGCAATTACATGACTTATGTCCAATTCCCAGGGACGTCCCTTTACAATTGCAAGAATTTACAAAAATAAGTAATTGTAAGTTACACAATAACTTTAATTAGAAAACAGTGACTCATAAGTTAAGTAATAATCTAATATAGAAGTTGCAGATGTAAAGGGACGTCCCCGGGATTTGGAGGGTTGTTTTGACAAAATAAGGGTAAAGGGACACCCGTTGAAATTAGATTTAAGATGTATATTGTCAGAGATTGTGATAATTCGGACATGATGAAAGCAATGCT
>JAXHVG010000112.1:0-10188 GCA_034189245.1 Caldifarciminota bacterium | reverse complement strand
TTCAGCTTATTGACAAAATCACCGTCCATCTCTTTATTCCTGAGATCATCAAGTTCACTGCTCATCCGGGACTTAATGGACTCAATTTCATTTTCACTCACCCCTGCCTCAATAAGCTGATCCCTCACATTGGTTGAATCAGATCCTGCCACATTGAGGAGGTTTATGGCATTTTCCAGCTGATAGCCGAGAGATGTGTAAGAGGTATAATTGTATGTGTCATCATTGGTATATCTCAGCTGGGATCTGAGATAGCCGGAGAATGCCCAGGGATTTTCCGGTTCATCAAATGTTATGTAATTCCTTATCTGTGTCCAGGCATAATATGTCAGACCCTGCGTACTGCGCACATGTCCCTCATATCCGAATCCGCCGTAACGCTTCTGAGCCCTTATAATTGCCGCTGCATCCGTTATATTGACATTGTGTATCTGAAGGAGCTGATCCAGTGTTGCAGTGTTAATATTGAGTTTGTATATGAGGAGATCCTCCCAGAGATCTATTGCACCCTGTGTGGGGGATTCCTCGGATGCGAGGCGTTCCTGCAGGCGCATGACCCATATTGATGTCTGATCTGTGGCTGTATCGGGATATATGACAATCTTATCTTTAAGTATATTGAATATTTCCGCATCCACACCCTCAATATCTCTGAGTTCATATATACTCTGTATCTCGCCGTGATAGTAGATATAATGCTTGATACCGTCAATCACCTCATCAGGCAGAAGCAGTGTGTCAAGTACTCCCGGAGGCTGATTGTTGATATCTATCTTACCGGCAAGAGAGAATGCAGTGAAAGACAGTATGAATATTGTTAAAATTAATCGTTTCATATCATCCTCAGAATTTATAGTTTAACTGAATAAGATGCATTCCGCTCAGTTCTCTTGTTGCAGTATAGCCGTAATCAATTGAAAACTGCCCCTTCTTTACTTCAAAGCCGCCTGCATATTCCATGGGGTATGACCGCAGTCCTGCCCTGAGTATGAATATATCCTCAACAAGCTCATAGAGAAGGCCTCCGCCTATTGATGTGGGTCTCCCTGCTGCCTTGGATACATCAAAACTCGTAATGAAATTATCATAGGGTTCAAATGATACTCCTGCTGATACAGTCCTGTCAAAATAGTATCTTGTATTGGTCAGAGTCCCGGATATATAGCTGTTTGTGATATTCTTCACTGCAATACCGAGATTCCACCTGTTATATACAGTACCTATTATACCAATATCAGCTGTATAGTATATATTACTGCCGTAATTCTTCTGTTCCAGATAGAGTGCATTGACATTGGTCCCGACTCTCATCACATCAGCGAGTTTCACACCGTATGTCATCTGCACTGTCCTCTCTGTATGCAGTTTTGTCCCGGTTGATATGACACTGTCCATATCGGCATAATCGCCCAGTACAAACATCTCTGAATATTTAAGCCCCACTGTGCCGTAATCCGTCCTGTATCCGCCTGTAAGAGCAAAGGCATGTGTGAACATGAAGAGATTCTCATAAGATATACTGATATCACCCTTGTCCACCCCTGTAATAGAAGCGGGGTTTAAGAAAGCATTATCAATGCCCATTACAATTGACGTGCAGTTGAATCGCATTGATTTTGACTTTATTGCCCCCGGTATATATTCAAAAGCGGGGAATACAAGGATTGCGACAAACAGTATTAAGGATAGAAATAATATTCCTTTTTTCATAATATACCTCAATTAAGTTCTGTTGTGACAACTATTGGTTTTACAATTCTTACTGTCCTGCCATTATTGTCTGTCTTATCTACAGTGATAATATAGGCAGCAGGTGTGACAAATTCTCCCAGTTTGTTCCTGCCGTCCCATATCAGTGTATTGGAACCCGGCAGATTCTCACCGAGCACTGTCACCGGTCTTCCGGCAAGATCAAATATCCTCACAGTAATCCTCTCCTCATTGAGAGCAGTTGCAGTAATTCTTGCAGTTTCTCCGTTTTCAAATGCAACCGGATTGGGGAGTATTGTGAGTGTGAAATTTGAATCCTCATCTGTTTCAATGAATTCAATATCATCCCCGTCTCTCACCATAAGCTGATATCCCGTATTATACGGTTCTTCAGTATCATACTGACCGCCTATGCCCGTGATATTGAGCAGCATGCCCTCTTTAATGGATTTAATTTCCTCACTGTTATAGAACGGGCTCTTATCAGTAATCCTCACATCCAGCAGTGTCTGGCCATTATATGCCTGGAAATTCTTGCCTGTTCCTGCTGATACGGGGCTTGTAATAACCTTGGCATGTTCAGCTTTGAGCAGTGAGCCCTCATTGAGTTCACTGACACCCTTTGAGCGTGCCAGGATTTCCGGTTCCACTTCTGCAATTGTGTCATTTACAATAATCATATCTGTTGAGGGATCAGAATATTCAATCTCTGTAAGCCCATTATACTCTGTTACTGTACCGGTGATAATGAGTTCAATACCTCTTCTGTAAGTATTGCCTGATTCATCGTCCCTTGAGAATATATTGACCCCGCCTGTTTCATCCTGCAGATAGAAGCCTATGTATCCGGGGAGAGGGGAAAATATCTCTGATGAACCAGAGACCTTTCCTCTGATTGTCACCAGCTGACCTCTGTACATTGAATTGTATCCGTCTGATGTGCTCTGGACCTCTCTTATTGTCATTATGTCCTTGTCAGGCATAGGTCTTATAACAGGCATACTGCTTATTGGCTGAAACCAGGCAGGTGACTCGCCTGTATATACTGTGAATGTGTCAGCAAGTGCATTGCCTGAACTGTCCTGCCCTTGAAAATAGTAATTGTTTATCCTCAGTGACACTGTATCAGTCAGCATTGCATTATATATATCAACAGTTATCCTGCCTCTGACTGAGTCCTTGACAACTGTCAATGAATCAGCGCCTTCCAGTTCAAATGAGAGTGTGTCCATCAATGTATCACAGTTAAATCTCACTCTTAGAAAATTTACATATCCATATGATGAATCAACAGTTGCATAAACATCAAGCCGGTAATTATTCATTGAATTCGCTTCAGAGTATTTCGGATTTACGCGCGCTCCTCCTGTACCTGATATTGCTTCAAGAATATCATCATTACGCAGTGGAAGCAGCTGATATGTCCCATAATAAACATCAATGGGGCCCCTGATGAACATCAGCGTGTCACCTATACTGGGGCTGTATGAAATATTATAATTGCCTGTATACACCTGAAGCGGCCCAGAACCATCATCAATTTCAAATGTAGCTCCGCTGACATCAGTTACTTCAACATCATTACAGACAACAAAGACACCTTCCCATTTCTCATGATTGACAGAATCGGTCGCTACCTCTACAGGTCCCGGTATGTCAGCATTTGACTTGTGAAGAGTATAGTCCACAATATCTGTCAATTCTGTCTTTGAATTATATTCATCAACTTTCGCAGTAATTGTGATACTGTCGCCTGATTTAAGACTAACACCATAAATCAGTATTCCGCTCCATGCAGTTGTGTCATCCTGCAGATATGCACTATTTGAAAGTGCTCTGGTTACAACACCGGAAACTGTGACGGTCTGACCTTCATAGGGTGAATCTCCGGACGAGTCCTCTGTGTATTGAATATCCCTTATTGTGAGTGCACTTGCTCCTAATGCAAGAAACACCACACAAAGTATAGTGAGGATATGTTTCATTCTTCCTCCTTAAAGTAGTTTTTTCTCTTGCTTGCAGCAAGAATACCCAGCTGTTCCCTGTATTTTGCAACAGTCCGCCTTGCAATATCAATATGATGCTCATCACTGAGTATTTCAGCAAGCTTTTTATCTGTTAATGGTTTCCTCTTATCTTCATTTTCTATAATCCTGTTGAGCAGATCCCTCACATTCCTGTTGGAGGTCTCTCCCTGCTCTGTCATAATACCCCTGGAGAAAAAAAACTTCACGGGATAGAGTCCCTGGGGTGTATCCATATATTTATTCTCTGTTGCCCTTGATACAGTTGACTCATGCACACCTATATAATCGGCAATATCAGCCAGTATCATCGGTTTCAGTGCAGAAACACCGTACCGGAAGAATTCCTTCTGCAGCATTACTATCCTCTCGGCAATCTTCATCAGTGTTGCCTGCCTCTTATGTATGCCTGAGACAAGAAAAATTGCACTATTGAGCCTCTTCTTGAGGAATTTTACTTCTTTCTTATTCAATTTGTCCTTATTCTGGAGCATCTGAAGATACTTCCTGTTGAGATGCACCTCGGGGAAATTGAATGTATTGAGCATCGGCACAAATTTATCGCCCTTTCTCTCCACAAGTATATCCGGCACCACATAATTGGAGTGTGTACCCCATTCACCGCTTGCAGGCTTGGGATTGAGTTTCTTGATGCATTCAATTGCCTCCTTCAGTTCATCCTCATCAATATCCAGTTTTGTGATTATCCTGTAAAGCTTGTTCTTCAGCAAATCATCGTAAAACCGGTCAATTATTGTGTATGCAAGCGTATCTTCAAAGCTCTTAGCCTTCAATTGAGTAAGCAGTGATTCCCTGACAGTTCTGCTGCCCACACCAATGGGACTGAGATGCCTGAACCTCCTTAGTATGTCCTCCAGATGCTCGCTGCTGATACCGAAATAATTCTTTATAAATGAAACAGTGGAGATAATCTCGCCCGTTTCTTCATCAACACTGTCCTTGAGAAGTCCGTCATCCGATAGTGATGAAAGGATAAATTCCGCAATAACTATCTCCTCATCTGAGAATTCAAAATGAATCTGGGTGAGAAGCTGTTCCTTGAATCCCACAGGTCTTGAATAAATATCAACAGGATTGAAATCAGAATCTTCCTTGCTTTTCCGGGAATAATTGGTGCCGCTGCTCTTCCACTCCTTATGGAAGAAATACTCATAGTCAATCTTGTCCTCAAAGGGCAGCATGTCCTCCTCTTCAATCTCCTCTTCTTCACCCTCATCCTCATCACTCTCCTGGTCCAGTTCATTATCCAGAAAGGGATTCTGCTCAATCTCCTGATGTATCAACTGCTGCAGCTCCAGACGGGGCATCTGCAGTATTTTAAGCAGCTCAATGAGCTGTGGTGTCAGTTCCTGTTTAAGTTTTAATTCATTCTTCTGTTCATACTTCATATAGAGAATTTTTCTCCAAGGTACAGTTGTTTTGCCTCTTCATTGGATATGAGTTCATCGGCAGTTCCAGAGATCAGTATGTCGCCTTCATATATTATATGAGCTGTATCAATAATTTCAAGTGTTTCCCTCACATTATGGTCCGTTATAATAACACCTATATTCTCTTTTGCCAGTCCCCTGACAATATTCTGTA
Organism: Caldifarciminota bacterium; assembly: GCA_034189245.1. Classification (GTDB taxonomy): domain Bacteria; phylum Hydrothermota; class 32-111; order 32-111; family 32-111; genus JAXHVG01. The sequence goes on along the minus strand of JAXHVG010000112.1, from coordinate 4,849 downwards.
TATCCTCTCTCACTTTGGGGTCAATACCTGTAAAGGGTTCATCAAGCAGCAGGAATGACGGACTGCTTGTAAGAGCCCTGGCAATTTCAGCTCTTCTTCTCTCTCCACCGGAAAGATTGGATGCCTTCCTCTCTGCAATATGGCTTATCTTGAGTTTTTCAAGGAGATATTGAGTTTTCTCCTCCACAATTTTACTGTCACTTTCAAGCATCTCAAGCATTGCCCTTATATTGTCCTTCACAGTGAGGTTGCGGAAAATTGAGGTCTCCTGGGGCAGATATCCTATGCCCAGCCTTGCCCTTCTGTACATGGGCATACGGGTAATATCATTATTGTCAATGAATATACTGCCTTCAGTAGGATTTATCATACCTGTTATCATATAGAAACTCGTTGTCTTGCCTGCTCCATTGGGTCCCAATAAGCCCAGCACACTGCCTCTCTCCACTTCTATTGTCAGATTCTTCACTACATCACGCTTGCCGTATCTCTTGCGAAGCTTCTCTGTTCTCAGCATCTAATCATCCTTCTCAATAATTATTTCAGCACTACTCACATTATTAAATATAATCTTATTAATCCCGCCGTCAATAATAGTGATTGACAGAAGGTCGCATTGAACACTTGACTTCTGCTCTGCATCCTCACCTGTAAACTTCACATTACCCAAAACATCTATTGAATCAATAAAATCATTGCTGCCCGTAAATACCGCACTGTCACCCTCTATATCCGTTTGTTCTGACTGTATAAGGCAGTAAACCGGTATAATGCCGTTCCTCTGTAATTTATTGTAAATCAGTGAATCAGTGTAAAGATTGAATGAATCATTATATATCACAACACTGTCATTGAATATATAGACTGAATCCTCAATTGAATTGTCCAGAAACAATGCCTCTATTGTGAAATCATTGGCACTGTCATAATATGCAACATTGCCGGTAAAATAATTCTTCCCCTCAGCATTATCCCTGTAGAAGGAATCGCATGCAATACTGAATCCCTCTGATGCAAGAAATGTACTGTCTGTGAATATATAGACACTGTCATTGAAGTCCATGATACCTTTAAGGGAAGATACTGTCAGTCTGTCTATTGCAAGAAAGGGTCTGTGAAGATTAAAATTCTTCAATGCATCATTGTAAATGCCTGATTGAGCATCAACTGTCAGGGAATCACCGCTGGTCAGTTTCAACTGCCTGTTCATAATAACAGTTGAGTCCGCTCTGACAAGCACTGCCATTGATGTACTGCATTCATATCTGTCTGTTCTGAGGAATACACCGTCTTTCAGATATACGGAATCCTCCCTCACTGTACTGGAGCCTGCTTTAATATAATATGCATCAGCCTGAAGGTAAAGAATAGTGAAGAGGATTACAGTTATTATCTTAATTGTCTTTATCATATATTATCACCGGATTACGGAATTCAATACTGTTAAAATTGATATCTGTATCCATTCCCCTTGTTTTCATAAAATCATTGTCTTTCTGTATAAGCAGCGAGTCCTCTGTTTTCACGGAATCATTGTAAATACTGTATATAATATAATCCGTAAACAAGTTCATTGAATCCTCAAGGTATATCTTAACATCAGACATATAGCTTATGAAACTGTCTGACATGAATGAGCTGTCTGAAATTATTGTTATATCCCTCCTCTTGAACATCACATTCTTCAGTATCTTGAGGGAATCACCTGAGAGATATGCTGTATCTGCATCCAGAGTATAATCAGCCGAATCATTCTTGAATGATCTGATTGTCACACCGGCGATCATATTCTCGGCAGGTGCCCGGGCATTCTCCTGCCTGCTGCACCCTGCAGTAAGAATAATAAGCAGACTAATTACTGATATCTTGCCAAATTCTGTCATAAAAATCATATTGATATATATCTGTATTTGCAATTTCTTCAACCCTTCTGTAATAATCCTCAAAGGACCAGTCCTCTGAATTTTCAAAGTAGAGATGATGTTTCTTGTCCTTGTGGTCATAAACAGTATAAGTGAATACAGCAGCTGCCTTTGATACCTTGAGCAGCCTGTACCATCCGTATGGAACCTCCTTGGCAATATTGAGGAATTTCACTTTCTTGAGATTTACATTATCTGATTTCTGATCAATGAGCACAACAAGGACATCTCCCCTTGACAGGATCTTTATAAAATCCCATACAGGTGATTTCATATCAATAAAGCGCATTCCGGATTTCCTTCTTATATTATCAATATACTTGTAAAACCATTCATCCTTCATCTCATAGATGACATTCAGCGGATAACCCTTGTATGACAGATACTGGCCTGCTACATCCCATCCGCCCATATGCATGGTCATTGCCATTACGCCTCTGCCGGCGGCAATTGCTCTGTCAAATACCTCAATATTATGCACCTCAAATATATCACTATCCAGTTCATTGTTCATAAGGAAAACATATTCTGCAAGGAAAAGAGCAAAATTGAGATAGAGTTTAATAGAAAATTTGATGTGACTGTTCCTCAGATTACTCTTCACAATGGATTTGCTCCGCACACTAATGACATAGTAGAGTATTGCCATTATCTTTGCAAACACAAGAAAGGCACGCCTGTTGAGTATGGCTGTCATGAAATAAACTGTTGTATAGATGAATTTTTCCTTAAACATCAATAATACTCTCCACAATACTCTTTCTGTTTATTATACTGTCAAACGGACATGTCTCAATACAGCAGTAGCATGCAATGCATTTTCTCGTCCTTACCCTGGGGTATCCGTCCCTGACAACAATAGAACCCACAGGACAGATATTGCAGCATTTCATGCATTGCCTGCATGTCTTCTCTTTGATCTCAGGGTAATTGGCTGTTATATGCTTGACCAGATTGTTCTTTGTTATCTTCAGCAGTCTGTCAAATTTATTGACCCTGGGGGATTCAAAATGCAGTGGTTCGGGTTTTTCTTCAATCTCATAATGACCATTGTAATAACCCCTTTCAATACCATACTGCATATATTCAATATGCTTGACATCAAAACCCATGAAATCTATGAGGAAATGATCCAGTTCAAACGGGCTGCTGCTTGAAGCAATGATGCCTGCATTGACAGGATCACCATTACCGGGACCATTACCCTCCATTGCTGTAATACCGTCAACAATACTGAAATGCGGTTTAATGGCATTGTTTATTCTTGATACCATTCTGGAGAAATCACTGCTGTCGGGATTCTGAGAATGATAGTACAGTTTATATTTTGCCGGAAGCATGCCGTACATATTCTTCACTGCCATAGTTACCTTTGTCAGCATATGCGTCTTGAGTTTTGCGAGACTTATAATATAGGGATTTTCCTCCCTCACAATACTGCTTATTCTGATGCCGTTTCTTGAAAAATGCGGATATGTGTTGAGATTGACCATTTTGACGGAATGCTTCCGGGCAATATCACTGTAACCTGTTTTCTTGAACAATTCATTCATGGATATGTATGAGGCAGATGCGCCCTCTGCAATAATTATCTCTTTATCCGTTTTCTGTCTAAGGAGTTCAATGACAATATCAGCTATCAGAGGATTGGTCGTAACTGCCTCCTGTTTCTCGGACAGTGTGAGAAGATTGGGCTTTATTATTATCCTGCCGTGCTCCATTACTGCTGTATATATATCATAATAGTCAAATATCTCTTCAATGAATGACCTTATGGGTTTTCTTTCATATTGATAGATGCGGGAATATTTAATCATTTGAGATAGTATAATTTAACTTTATTTGAAAATACTGTTGTCTCAACAGGATACTCTTCTGCATTCTTGACCCTGTCCGCTTCATCACATATTGCATCAATAACCCTTTCATCAAAAACTATTATGTACTTGGGCCGGACTATATCCATCTCTTCCCTGAGTAATTTAATGCAGTTCTCTTTGCCTTCCTCAGATATCTCTCCATGCACACGTAAAGAACACCTCTGCACATAGGTAATGTAAGCCCCGTATTTGACCTCCTCCTGATAGAGTGTAAGGAGATTTGATGCCTTGGCAGTCATTGAGGAATTGATTTCCACATTATGACTCTCGGGTTCAAATCCTATTATCATGATCTCCTGATTGTAATTGCCATTGAAAACCGGTTCGCCGTAACCTCTCATCAAGCATCCGCCGCAGTCCTCCATCTTCTTCAGGAATTCTTCATATGCCTTCTTTTTATTCACATTATCTCCTCGAAAATTTACATCCGCAGTAATTCTGTCTGTAAAGACCCAATTCCTTTGATATATCAACGGATTTCTTGAATCCATTATCCTTTCTCAGTATTGCCTCAAGAAAATTAATACCCGGCATTTCACTAATATCCCTGCCAATGGCATTTATCTTTTCTGCCGGTTTATGAGGGCTTATAGTGAGTGTTGTTGAAAAATTATCAATATTCAATGATTTGGCTTTCATAGCTGTAGCTTTCAGATTGACCCTGTGGCATTTCAGACATCTTCTGCTCTTCTCAGGCAATTCCTCCATACCCTTCACTGCATTGAGGAATACCTCCGGCTCATAATGCCCTTTAATAACATCAAATCCATAATGCCTGCCGACCTTATCAGCTGCCTCAAACCGCCTCTCGTATTCATCTGCTGTATCAATATTGAGATTGTAGAAATAACCTGTTACATCATAGTTCTTTGAGAAATACTCATAGGCATAGGTCAAATCGGGCCCGCAGCATATATGCAATAATAATTTCATGCTAATTATTATATTATATTATATTATTTAATCAAGAGAGACCTTATTCCTCAGAAATAAAGTACTTGAAAGAGGCATGTTTCCTCACAAACAATTATGAGGCGGGGACAGTTC
>JAXHVG010000111.1:0-5220 GCA_034189245.1 Caldifarciminota bacterium | reverse complement strand
GGCGGACGATATTATTGCTTCAGCAAAAAAAGAGAAGGATGAGATCATTGACAAGGCAGAGGTTAAAGGCAAGAAGATAAGGAATTCCATTGATGATGAGAAGAAGAAGATCATGGAAAAGGCAGCTGAAAATGCCCGCAAGGATGCACTCTCTGAAATAAGGAAGATGGAGCAATCCTATGACAAGATACTCCAGGAAGTCAAGAAGCAGGCGAAAGAGGGGAAAAAAGAAGCGCTTAAAAAGATGCACAAGAGGATATTTGAGTAATGGCTGTTGCAAAGTTACAGAAATTATTCATTGCTGTTCACAAATCAGAGGAAAAACAATTACTTAAATCACTGCGCAGCATCAATGCAGCGGAGATTCATTCTGTCAAACAGGACAAAGAAGCAGAGACAGGAGATGTCTCCAATTATGAAAATACCATATCATCACTGGAACAGTCCATTGATATTCTTGAGAATTACAAGGGGCTGCTCTCTGAATTGAGCAAGAACGGCAAGATAGTGGTTTCATCAGATGAGTACAATGAGATAGCAGCCAAAACAGACCCAGTGGAACTCACAGATACAATAATGAATATTGAAAAGAAATTCCAGGATATAAATGCCAAGAGCAAATCACTTGATTCAGAGATTCACCAGCTCAAGGTGTGGAACAAATTCAGAGGAAACCTCTCATCACTGGGACAGCACGGGCATCATACTATAAAACTCGGCAAATTGACAGCCAATGCATCTGAAATGGAGCAATTGAAGAACAGTATAGGAAACAAGGGCATTGACATCAGTCTTCTTCATTCAGCATCAAATATCTGCTATATACTCCTTGCTTATCACAATGACTGCTCCAAGGATGTGAATGAGCTGCTCACTGACACTGCATTTGAAGAGGCCGATTTCCCCGGTATGAACGGGACGATATCAGAGAATGTTGAGCAGAAGAAAGAGGAGATAGTCCACCTGCACAATCAGAAAAAGACACTGATGAGCGAGGTCAAGGTTGTTATAGCAAAATACGAAAAGCCCCTCAATGTTCTGCTGGACTATTATGAGAATAATTATGAGGTTGAAAAGGCAATGCAGAGCGGTTTTTCCACAAAGACAGTTTCATTCTACACATGCTGGATAAAGAAGAGCAGAACAGAGGAAACAGACAAAATACAAAAGCGTTTCCTCTTTACGAAAATAATGCCTGTTGAACCGGAAAAGGATGAGTCCATACCGGTTATACTGGAGAACAAGGGATTCTTTGAGCCATTTGAAATTGTAACAGAATTATACGGTGTGCCGAAATATCATGAAATAGACCCGACGCCGTTTTTATCCCTCTGGTTTGCCGTATTCTTCGGACTCTGTCTTACGGATGCGGGTTATGGTTTTATTCTCGCTGTTGCCGGTTTTATCTTGATGAAGAAGATGAAGGCATCAGCCAAATTCATGAAGCTCGTTGCAATATCCGGATTATTCACAATACTTGCAGGTGCTGTTTTCAATGGATGGTTCGGCGACCTGCCCTCATATCTCGGAGCAGGGGATTTCTTCTCAAAAATAGCTATTCTCGGTGACCCGATAAAGACAGATGAAGGCTCAATGAATTTCTTCCGTCTTGCACTGCTTCTGGGAATACTGCAGATATTCTACGGCATGTTCATAAAATTCTTTGATAATCTCAGGAGAAAGGAATATGGTGTTGCATTCTATGACACACTCTCGTGGATAGTTCTTGTGGGCTCACTTGTAATCATGCTCTTGTCATCACCCATGTCAGTGAGCATGAAACTCGTTGAATCACCGCTCTTTTTCCCCGGTATTGCCAATATACTGATGCCATTTGTTATAATATCGGCAATAGTCATAGTGCTCTTCGGGGCGCGCAATGAGGAGAACTGGGGGTTCAGGCTCTTTATGGGTTTTCTCAATCTGACAATTGTAAACGGCATAACAGCTTATCTCGGTGATTCGCTTTCATATATCCGGCTTATGGCACTGGGTCTTGTTACAGCAGGCATAGCTGTTGCCATAAACACGATAGCTTTTCAGACACTCTCTATTCCTGTGGCAGGCATAGTCATTATGCTTGTTATAATGGTAATAGGTCATGTGTTCAACATGGCAATCAATGTACTGGGCGGATTCGTACACACATTGCGTCTGCAGTATGTGGAATTCTTTCAGAAATTCTATGAAGGCGGCGGAAGGAATTTCAGACCACTTAAAGATGAACATAAATATGTAATAATATCTGATCAGTAACAGGAGGCAAAATGAATACTTTATCAGTTATTTCTAATCTGTTTAATCAAACAGGAGCCAATGGCTTCGGCATAATGATGGCAATTGCAGGTGCTGCAATGGCGGCAATATTCGCCGGCATCGGTTCTGCAATCGGCATAGGATATCCCGGAAGAGCTTCAGCAGGCGTACTTGCAGAAGACCCCAATAAATTCGGTTCACTCTTCCTGCTCGTTGTACTGCCCGGAACACAGGGTTTCTACGGTTTTGTTGCCGCATTTCTAATACTGGGCAAAATACCGCAGGTTGTAACACTTGAACAGGGTCTGCAGCTCTTTTTTGCAGGTCTTCCCATTGCATTCACAGGCCTCATGTCCGGCATACATCAGGGCAAGGTCTGTGCTGCAGGTGTCAATCTTGTTGCAAAGAGGGCTGACCAGGGAATCAAGGGCGTGATATATGCTGCTATGGTTGAGACATATGCTGTGCTCGGTCTGCTTGTGTCATTCTTCCTTATCAATGTTGTCAAGTTTTAAGGCGGGTATATGACTGAAAAAAGCAATGTAGCAGACAAGATACTGTCTGATGCTGCTGAAGAGAAGAACAGTATAATAGAAAAGGCAAAGAGAGAAGCCGGAAAGATAGTGTCTGAGGCACAGAAAGAGAAAAAGAATAAAATAGCTGAAATAGAGAAAGATGCAGAGGATAAGTACAAGAATGTGTATGATACAGAAGTGATGAAAGCTGAGTATCAGCTCAAGCAGAAAGTGCTCTCATTCAAAATAGATTTTATTGAGAGCCTGCTGGATGAAATAGAAGAAGATCTCAAGGACTTCGGCAAGAAGGAATTGAAGCAGTATCTTGACTCATTGTTCGCCAAGGATGAATTCAATAAGGGTGAACTTATTAAGGGCAAGAAGGAAAAGACATTGACATACAAGGATATAACGGATATTGCTTCAAAACACGGTATAGACCTCAAGAAGGCGAAAGGCAGTGCTGACTTTGATTACGGGTTCAAGATAAAGAGCGGCAGGGCTGTGATGGATATATCCCCTGCAGACATATTCCGGTCAAATAAAGAGGAATTCAGAATAGAACTCTCCAAAATGATATTCCCCAAGGAGGACTGATTGTTGTTAAAGGATTATGATATAGCTGATGATGCTTATTATCTCTTTACCTGCGGCAATCTTGCTCAGAGGGAGAAGGAATTCCTGGACAAATCAAAACTGGACAGGCTTATCAGTACAGGGAGTATAGAGGAATTCTACAGGATTCTTCAGGAGACATATTACGGCAAATACACTGAAGCCATTCAGAACAGGGAGCCCTTTGAAAAGATCATGGCAATGGAGAATGACAGTATTATACAGTTCCTCAGGGACAGCCTCAAACCGGAGCATCAGATCCTCAAGGAATTTTATCTTCTGAGAATAGACCTTCACAATATCAAGATAATCATGAAGGCGGATAAACTTGACAAGGATTTTGAGGATATATTTATTGAGAGGATGTATTCATACTCTCAGCTGAAGGAAGCATACAAGAACAAGAAGTATGAGAACATAGACCCAGAGACAATAGAGGTTCTTGAATATGCGCGCAGTATTGAAAAGGATGAGGACAATCAGCGCATCATAGAGCTCAAACTGGAACAATTCCTCCTCTCAAAGATGTATGAGAATATAGAGAAGACAGGAATGAAGATGCTGATTGACTTTCAGAAACATACTATTGATATGCTCAATATAAAGAATATATACAGGGCAAAGGTGGCAGGAGAAGACATTAAGTTTGAGGAATTCCTATATGACAATGGTTTTCTGCCTGTCAAGGAGCTGAAGAAATTTGAGAATGAGTCCATTGACTACCTCGTGCAGTATATTGAAAAGACACATTATCTCAAGATGATATTCCAGGGCACACAGATGTTCAATACAGAGCACACATTTGCTGCATTTGAGAGGAATGAGGATGAATTCATACTGAGGTTCTTTGACCGGGTCAAATTCACTGTTGCCAATCTGGAGAAGATAGCGGCATTTATAATGAAGAAGCGTCTGGAAATGAAGAATATCAATATCATATACACGGGCGTGCTGTATGATCTGGCAAGGGAAAGGATAAAAAGAAGGGTGGTCTCTCTATGAAGGATGCAAGAATAGCTGCAATTGGTGAAAATGATGTAATGCTTATATTCAAGGCAATTGGTGCAGATATATATCCTGTGCAGTCCGCTGATGAGGCAGGCAGTATATTGAATGAGACAGTCAAGAGCGGTGAATACGGGATTGTATTCATTACAGAATCCATTGCAGAGAAAATAGATGACATAATTGTTAAATACTCAGCCAGGGTTCTGCCCACAGTACTGGTAATACCGGGTCTGGGCGAGAAGAATCAATATGCTTTGTCCCGCCTCAAGAAGGCAATAATCAAAGCAGTTGGCACTGACATAATATCTCAAAAAGAATAGGAGATTAAATGAAAAAGAAAGTCGGCAAAATTGTAAAAGTATCAGGTCCCCTTGTTATTGCCCAGAATATGACAGGCTCAAAGATGTACGATGTGGTGTATGTTTCCGAGCACAGGCTGATGGGGGAGATCATAGAATTGGACGGAGATCTTGCCTATATTCAGGTGTACGAGGAAACAGCCGGTATTGGAGTGGGCGAACCGGTTTATCTTACAGGTGAACCCCTCTCAGTAACACTCGGGCCCGGGCTCATTGAGTCCATATATGACGGTGTGCAGAGGCCCCTTGACCTGATATACGAGCAATCGGGCAATTTCATACCCCGCGGTATTGCATTGGATCCGATTGACAAGAAGAAGAAATGGAAATTCAAGGCAACAGTGAAGAAGGGTGACAGTGTCACAGGCGGAGATGAGATAGGAGAGATCAGGGAGACAACACTTGTCAATCACAAGATAATGGTGCCCCCCGGTATTGAGGGAGAGATAATATCCATCAAATCAGGT
>JAXHVG010000110.1:0-2851 GCA_034189245.1 Caldifarciminota bacterium | reverse complement strand
ACGGTGTTCAATTGTCCTGTTCTTTCTATCAAGAAGCATTAGACGGGACTGCCCTCTGGGCTTTGGATAGGCGGCTATTAATTCTTCAGGGAGATTGTAGTCAAATTTGCTTATATCCATATCAGTTTCAGTATCAGAAAAGGGTGTCTGCATTATCTGTTCTGTTCAGTCCAAGATGCTTATATGCCAGATCCGTAGCCACACGCCCTCTCGGTGTTCTCTTTATCAGGCCCTTGAGAATCAGAAAGGGTTCATAGACCTCTTCAATTGTCTCTGCAGTATCACCTATTGATATAGCTATTGTTGAAATGCCTACAGGCCCTCCTGAGTATTTTTCTATAATTGTCTCCAGTATATTGACGCTCACCTCATCAAGACCAAGTGAATCCACTTCAAGCATCTCCATTGATTTAAGGGTAATATCCCTGTCAATAATACCGGTACCCTTCACAACGGCAAAATCACGCACACGTTTCAGGAGACGGTTGGCAATCCTCGGTGTTCCCCTGGAACGCAGGGCAATCTCCCTTACGCCCTCATCATCTGTTTCTATATCCAGAATACGTGCTGATCTCTCTATTATACTTGTCAATTCATTCTCATTGTAGAAATTGAGGCGTTTCATAACACCGAATCTGCTTCTCATGGGTCCTGTGAGCAGTCCGCTCCTTGTTGTTGCCCCAATAAGTGTAAATGGTTTGAGATTGAGTTTGACACTCCGTGCCGAAGGACCGCTGTCAATCATAATATCAATAACAAAGTCCTCAACAGCTGAATAGAGATACTCTTCAACAACCCTGTTTATTCTGTGTATTTCATCTATGAAGAGTACATCACCCTTCTTCAATTTTGTTAGAAGACCTGCGAGATCGCCGGGTTTTTCTATGACAGGACCGGATGTTGCCACAATATCAACCTCCATCTCATTTGCAATAATATGAGACAGTGTTGTTTTGCCCAGACCGGGAGGTCCGAAGAGAAGCACATGATCAAGCACATCATCTCTCCGCCTGGCTGATTCAATGAATACAAGGAGATTGTCCTTGAGTTTTGACTGACCAATGAATTCATCCAGTCTAGAAGGCCTTAATGTTTCCTCAAATTTATCCTCTCCATTGAGCTGTCCGGAAGAGATTATCTCTTTGTTCATCTCATTATCTCCAGTGCCTTCTTGATTATTTCTTCAGTTGATATATCTTCTCCATTCTCCTTCATTACCTTGCCCAGTGTCTTCTCAATTGATTTGGGCTTATATCCCAATACTATAAGTGCATCATAGGCATCACTGGATGCAGGTTTTTCATCAAATTCCAGTTTTCCCGAAAGTTCCAGGATTATCCTGCCTGCTGTCTTTTTGCTTATGCCCTTTACTGTGGCAAGGGTTTTATCATCAGAATTATACACTGCATTCTCAAATTGTTTCGGTGATAATGTATTGAATACAGAGAGGGCTGTCTTGGGGCCTATCTTCGGTATTCCCGTCAATTGATTGAATACTGCGCGCTCCTTCTTTGTGGAAAAACCGTATATGCTCACCTCCTCATTCTTTATACTGAGATAGGTATAAACGAGGAAATCCCCCTCCTCGGGTATATCATCATATGTATTCATGGACACATTGATCTGATACCCTATCCCATTATTGTCCAGGACAATACTGCCCGGGAATTTTTCAAATATCCTGCCCTTTATATGACTGTTCATAAGCTGCTCCTTGAATTGAATGTGTATGCAACTGCAAGTGCATCTGAAAGATCATCGGGAATATCCCTGTCAAGATTATATATCTTCTTCACCATGAATGCCACCTGCTCTTTTGATGCATGTCCCTTGCCTGTTACAGCTTTCTTTATTGTATTGGGTGCATACAGTGCGATTGAGCATCCGGATTCCTTGGCTGCAATAATAAGCACTGCCCTGACCTGTGCCAGCTTATTGGCTGATTTGACATTTTTATTGTAAAAGGATTCCTCAAATACAGCATGTTCCAGCCCATTACCATAGTCAGTGAATAATTCCTTTGCCTTGGTGAATATTTCGTATATCCTGTCAGGGAATTCCTCACGCGGGTCTGTTGTGATAATACCCCCTGAAACAATGTCCAGTGACGGAAAATCAACTACGGCATAACCTGTCTGCCTCAAGGAAGGATCAAATGCAATAATTCTCATTCTGCCAGCTTCTCCAGTATCTCATCATCTATATCATAATTGGCATATACATTCTGGACATCATCGCTTTCATCCAGTCTGTCTATGAGCTTGAACAGTGAGCTGGCGGTTGATTCATCCAGTTTTTTTGTTGATTGCGGTATCTTGGTGATTTCCGCTCTTACCATCTCTATTCCCGCATCATTCAATGCATTCTTTACTGCACTGAAGTCATGGTCAGATGTTATGATCTCAACTGTCTCCTCCTCATTGATCACATCCTCAGCACCATTTTCAATGGCAATATCCATTATCTTGTCAAAATCATATTTGCCTTTCTCAATATCAATAATACCCTTTCTGTCAAACATCCAGGTTACTGAACCTATTGAACCCATAGAACCATTGTACTTGGAGAATATATGCTTGATTTCGGAAGCAGTTCTGTTCTTATTATCAGTAGCAACTTCAACCAGTAAAGCTACACCGCCGGGACCATACCCTTCATAATACGCCTCCTCTATTCTTGTGCCTTCCAGTTCACCGGTTCCCTTCTTGATAGCCCTGTCAACATTATCCTGGGGCATATTGACTTCCTTGGCATGCTCAATAGCATTCCTCAAGCGCGCATTCATCTCAGGATCTCCGCCGCCTTCCCTTGCAGCCAGCATAATCTCCTTTGTTACCTTGGAGAATGTCTT
>JAXHVG010000011.1:0-3499 GCA_034189245.1 Caldifarciminota bacterium | reverse complement strand
GAATATACTAAGGCTCCCCGGCACACCCGGACTGATAGGCGGTGTTGATATCTCCCATTTCTCAGGCAAATGGACAGCAGGTGCAGTAGTATTATTCAAGAACGGCAAGCCGCTGAAATCGGGATACAGATACTATAAGCTGGATTATATCGGCAATGATGACTACAGGGCAATAAGTCATATACTGGGCAGATACATAGAAAAATACCCCCTGGATATGGTCCTTATTGACGGAGGCAAGGGCCAGCTCAAGGCAGCCAGAAGAGCCATAGAGGATATGGATAAGAATATTGCTGTATTCTCATTGGCAAAGAGACCCGATCAGGTCTATGCTTCCGATTATTCCAAGGTCATGATACCTGCCAAAAGCCCCGCATTCAAGCTTATAAAAGAGATAAGGGATGAGGCACACAGATTCGCCAACAAATTACGCAAGAAACAGATGAAAATTGAATGACTATTGACAATGCGGGTATAACATTTTACAATTAGTGATATGAAAGCAAAAATGGATTTTCTCAAATCCTTTGAGAATGAAGAACTCTTTCTCAACACAATAAAATATCTTTCTGATGTAATGGACTCAAGGGATGTCTATACACTGGGTCATTCCGAGAGGGTTCAGAAATATGCAGTGCGCATGGGAAGGAAGATGAATCTCTCATCCAGGCAAATGGATGCACTGTATCTTGCATCCATACTACATGACATAGGAAAGGTCAAGGTTCCCATTGATATTTTGAAAAGCGGCAAGAAACTGTCCAAGTATGAATTCGTTGAAATGAAGAGACATGCATTCTATGGAGCCCATCTCCTCGGTTCATTCAGATATGTTGAGGGTGTTCAGGAGGCAATACGCCATCATCATGAGAGGTATGACGGCAATGGATATCCCGACGGGCTCAAGCATGACGAGATTCCCCTCATTGCCCGCATCATATCTGTCTGTGATGCTTATGATGCAATGACATCAAACAGGAGCTATAAGAAGGAGATCAATGCAGAGAACTATGCTGTCAGTGAACTGAGGGCAAATAAGGGTAAGCAGTTTGATCCCTATGCAGTGGATATATTCATTGACCTCTACAATGAGGGATATATCAGTATGGAGAAGGGGCTTTATTATATGAGCCAGTCCAATGCACACTCTGATGAGCTGGCAGAATACTTCCTTGAGAGAGCGTATAATCTGATGAATGATAAGTATTTAAGGGAATTCATAAATTATAATATCGGCAAACTCAGATTGAAGCATATTGACTATGAATCCGCATTGAAGAAATTCAGGAGATTCCTCCGTTATGCCAAGGATGATATTATCAAAGCGGATATATACAACAATATTGCATCTGTATATTTCAATCAGGGCAAATACTCCAATGCATTGAGGTATCTTAATAAGACCATAAAGATGAAAGGTATTTCACTGGAAAAGGCAAGGGCATTCAGATATGTGGGTAATATATATTTTGAGAGAGGCAAATCCCCTGAGGATGTAATTGAGACATTGGATAAATCCAGGGAGATGCACAATAAAATAGAGATGGATATTGAAAATCAGAAGAAGAATCTCATTGAGAAGGATTTCTCCATAGTCCGGTATAACCGGCTCATTAATTTCAAGAAAGAGCTTCAGATGGATACTGCCAAACATGATGATGTAATGGGATTCATGCATTATAATTACTGTAATTTTGAGAAGGCGATTGACTATTACAGGCAGTCCATTAATCTCAAGCATTTCTACAGTGATCTGTACGGTTCTGTGAGAAGCCAGTCCGGACTGGCACTGGTCTATATTGACAAGAAATTATTCAAGCAGGCTGAATTCAATTTGAATGAATCAATGACTATCTGCGAGAACATGAATGACACTGCAGGCAAAGCAATGATATACAATAATATGGGGCGTCTCTATCTTTACTGGAATAAGAAGAAGAAGGCAAAGGAATTTTACAAGAAGGCATGTGAACTGGCATTTTCTATTGATAAAAAGAGTATTGCCCGGGAGTCATGCAGGCATAATCTCTTTTCATATAAAACAAAGAAAGCGCAAAAACGCCTCAGAAACAAATATGTAAAGAAGTGGCCTGATGAGAATGCTTCAATCCTCTCTGATTATATGATAAGGCATTTTGATGATATGACTGACAAGGATCTGAAGAAGAGATACAAACAGACACTGCGATTTCTCAAAAAACAGCATAAAATACTGGATCATGCCAAAACATACTATCTGTTCCTCAAGTTTCTCAAACGTACGGATGACAGGGAACATAAAAAATATATAGAGGGAATACCGGAAATCACAGCTCAATTGTCCGGTTCAATGATTAAAAGGAGGTTGGAGAAGATCTATGATTTCAATAAAGAAGTCAGCGACAATAAACGGTCTGGAAGGAAATCTGGTTGATGTTGAAGTAGATATTCAAAACGGTATGCCGGCATTCAATATTGTCGGGCTTCCGGAACGGTCAGTCAAGGAATCCAAAGAGAGAATACGCTCTGCAATCAAGAATATAGGACTTGCCTTCCCTGTCAGGCGCATAACAGTCAATCTGGCTCCGGCGGATTTAAAGAAAGACGGTTCATTTCTTGACCTGCCTATTGCAATTGCAATTGTTGAGGCAGCAGGCATGCTCACAGTAAAGCTCAAGGACACTGTTATTGTGGGTGAGCTTGCCCTCAATGGCAGGCTCAGGCGGCTCAACGGCATTCTGCCCATTGTGTCCAGTCTAAAAAAGCAGGGGTATGAGAGAATTATTGTGCCTATGGGCAACAGAAATGAGGCAGCTGTGGTTGAGGACATCAATGTCATACCATCCCCTGACCTCAGCCACACATTAAAGGTATTATCCGGCGAGATTACACCCCAATATCATAAATATGAAAAGGAAAGCTCCGAGAGGGAATATGACTTTGATTTTGAGGATGTCAAGGGCCTTGAACTTGCCAAAAGGGCAATGGAGATAGCTGCCAGTGGAGGACATAATGTGCTGATGATAGGGCCTCCCGGTACAGGCAAGACAATGCTGGCAAAGCGTTTTATGACCATTATGCCGCCTCTCTCGCGTGGCGAGGCAATTGAGACAACAAAGATTCATTCAATAAGGGGACTTCTGAGGAAGGATGAGGGACTTATGGAGATAAGGCCGTTCCGTTCGCCCCATCATACAATCTCAGATGCAGCTCTCATAGGCGGCGGGAGGGACGCGCATCCCGGCGAGGTCTCTCTTGCTCATAATGGCGTACTCTTCCTGGATGAATTCCCTGAATTCTCAAAGAAGATAATAGAGGCATTAAGGCAGCCCCTTGAAGACGGTTATGTTACTGTCTCAAGAGCTCAGAGCACCTTCACGTATCCATCCCGGTTTCATCTCATTGCTGCAATGAATCCGTGCAGATGCGGATACTTTACTGACCCCACCCATAATTGCTCATGCACTTCCTATGATATACGCAAATATCTCTCCAGGATATCAGGCCCCATACTGGACAG
>JAXHVG010000109.1:0-3707 GCA_034189245.1 Caldifarciminota bacterium | reverse complement strand
AATTCATACAGTTTTCAGGTCATTCACATTACCTATAATGATAATTAAAGATATGAATGCAACAATCATAAAAAGAGGAATGATGAATATTGCAGACACTATTGACTATCCACCTTCAACCCGGCTGAAAGCCGGTCTTCGTTATCCGTGAGCATCTGTGCTGCGATTACTTGCAACTTGAATCTTGTATCTGGTTTTTATCTAATCACACGGTTCTATATCCACTCTGTCATTCTTCCTTCCGCATCACGCAAAAGCATTACATTATTTTAATTGACATATTTGTGATACTTTTGTATAATAGGGATGATGGTTTTTAAAAGAGGGATGTTTATTATATTAATAATCATAGCAGCACCTTCCCTGAAAGGGCAAATTAGCCGTTTTAAGATGTATGAGAAACAGAAGGAAGATTCCATTGCTGGAGAAGATGCTGATACTGTAATTCAGAATGATACAATTGCCCCCGGTTCATTGGAGTATAAACAGGCTTATCAAGCCGGTATTGTCTATGCCGACAAAAGATACAGTCAGTCCAATATAATCCGCAGACAATGCCTTAAGACAGGATTGATTGTAGAGGGATTTGGTTCAAAATTAGAAGGTAAAAGCGCAAATTATTGTGCCGGTTTCCGTGCCGGATATAAAAGTATATTGAGTTATGATAATTTAGTTACATGTCTTGGGGCCGGATGTGTCGGAATTTATCTTTTTGCAGCACTCTATCATATTGTATACTGAATATAATTGATATTAAATATAACAAGGAAGGAATTATGAAATTCTATCTTACACTATGTCTAATGCTCATTGCACTGTTCGTATCTGCCGAGAAAATCAATGTTACAGTAATTGATTACAAATCAGAAATGATCGGCTCACAGCAGAGACAGTCATTCATCAGTGAGTTTGGGGATTATGTAATGCAGACAGGAGGATTCAACTACAATCTTATAAGGGATGATTCACTTCCCAATTACTGGAATAACTTTGACAAAATAAGAGAAAAAGTCGGAGAGGATACTGACAAAACAATCATATTCAAATACTATGTTTTCGGCGATAATTTCGTTATTAAGATGGCAGTACTCAATATGAATGAGGATAAGGTTGAGAGGATAGAAGAATACTCTCTCTTTAAACCGGAGGAATTGAAGACAATAGCCAAGAAGTCCTCTATGATGTTTGTGCATGATAAATCCCAAAAGGAGCTGGAGGAAGTGGGATTAATGGTCCCGACAGAGAATACGGAAGAATTAAATAAACGATCATACAGTCTTATGGGATTATCCTTAAATACCGGTTATATGTGGGCTACAGTGGACAGCGGATATGCAGGTGATTATAAAAAGGTGCTTCTGCTGTCAGCAGGTCTGCCAATGGAAGTTTCAAAGAACGACAGATTGGATTTGACATTTGATCTGCTCGTAGCATCATCAGTATGCGCTTCAATCGGATTTACACATATACATAAACCCACAAAAATAACCCCCTATTGGGGAGGTGATGCAGGTATTGAATATGTCTTTCACAGATCAGCGCAATATCCGTCCAATTCCCTGGGCGGTATTATGCTGAGACCGAAATTCGGTTATATAATAATGAATACAAATCATGCCAGCATCTATGTGGAGACAGCGTACAGATTTGTTACAAATGATTTTTTTGATCAGGGTATTGAATTCAGATTCGGTTTCATTGTCAGATAGAAATCAATAATCATAGAAAATATCTGACTTGAGAGCCCAGATGAGAATAAGAAATCCGCCTATGGAACCCTGAGCAGCGTATTTTGTTCTTCTTCTGTTTTTGAATATCTCTGCGCGTGACCGGGTCTCTTCATTTGCCAATTTTCTGAAACTGTATTCTCTTTCACCTTCTTCTGTAAAAGCGAGAAGCAAAGCGACGCAACGGTCTCTTTACAGCCCTCGGCTACCAAACTTCAGCATTGTCCCGTCATTCCGAACGCAGTGAAGGAATCTCCTTATTCGCTATTCATGTCATTTTTTTAGGGTTCAAATTGTTGAACCCCTACGATTCTATCGTTATGCGTTTTGCGTAATGCGTGATGCGGCTTCCGTTAGGTCGGGTTATTAACACTGCCCCTATGTACATCTTTTCCCTTTCTTTGTTTTATTCGTATCACACGTGTCACACGAAAGTACCGTTGTACTTTGTACATTGTACGGTCTTCTTTCCTTCTTTTACCTTTTACCTTTAATCTTTTACCCTCTTAATTTTACTCAACTCCCTGATTTTCTCTGCAAGCTCATTCTCTTCTTCGCTTCTAAAATACTCTTCTGCTCTTTTTAGTAATTTTTCTGCTCTTCTGCTGTTCTTTACATTGATAATCTGATAGAGATTTTTTACTGACTCAAAATAGGATTTGGGTTCAATGTCAGTTCTGCCAATAAGTTTTCGGAACATCTTTTCTGATTCCGTTATTCTGCCTGTATCCTTATAAACCTGAGCAATACCTATCCTTGCTTTGATATATCCTTTTGTCTCTCTCAGATTATTTTTAAGTTGCTCAGCCCGCTTAAAAGATTTCAGAGATTTATCGTATTCTTTATGCCGTCTATAATATTTGCCCAAGTTTATAAGTGTTTCTGCCACACCAAACATATCGTTTATATCTTCCCTTATCTTCAAAGCCTTTTTATATGATTCAAGGGCTTCTGCTGATTTGCCGGCTTCTTCCAGTATAAATCCCATATTATGCAGACATATACTCACACCGCGTCTGTCTCCAATCTCCTTTCTTATAATCAGAGAGCGTTCAAAGCATACAACAGCATCATCTATACTGCCGCTGAAGAAATTGATAACACCAATATTATTGTATATAGAGGCAATGCCTTCCTTATCCCCTATTGACTCAGCAATACTGATTGCTTTGGTGAAGTATTCACTCGCTTTTTGAAGGTCGCCTCTTAGTTGATATATATTGGCAATATTATTCAAAGAAGCAGCCTGAATCTGCTTATCACCTATTTGTCTGCCTATATCAAGTGTTTCCTTATGACATTCAAGAGCCCTGTCAAAATCATTGAGAAAATCAGAATATATGATTCCTATGTTTGATATACTGTTTGAGATACTTTCGGGATCATCTGTTTTCCTGCTGATTTCTGCTGATTTTTGGGCATACTTCAAAGCCTTCTTTACTTCACCGGAATACAGATAATAATCTCCAATATAACCAATTGCAGCAGATTGACCTTTGCTGTCCTTTGTTGATTTATATAATTCAAGTGCTTTTTTAGCATAACTGTACATTGATTTGTAATCACTTATCTTAGTGTGAATATTAGCCATTAATTCAAACACTTCAGCCTTGCATTGATCATTATCAGTATTTAATGCTTCTTGAACAGCAGATTTACTGTCTTGCAAGGCCTTTTCATTGTTACCGACAAGGCTTAGGATTTCTGCCCGGCTTTTTAATGCTTCAATATATGTTATTTTCAATTCTTTATCAGACTTCATCAGTATATTCCCTTATTGCTTTTTTACTGAGTGCTTCATAAGAATCTATAGCCCTTGTGTAGAATTCTATTGCCTCATCATTTGCATACACATCCTTTGCCTTGTCACCTGCTTTTACCGAATATATCAGTGAATTCTCATAGTCATTTGCCTTGTAATAATGATAGGACAGCATGCCTGACTGTTCATCAATATTGTTTTGATACTTTTTTTCTATC
>JAXHVG010000108.1:0-4963 GCA_034189245.1 Caldifarciminota bacterium | reverse complement strand
CTCACTATGCCTGCATCAACGGGATTATAGTGCATATAGTTTATTACCCTGGGCAGATTGAATCCCTCATTGGGTATCGGTTTGCTCCCGAATCGTCCCTGATATACATGACCTGTCAGGTCATACTTGTTATTGAAGTACAATGCGTATCTTGTAAGCAGTTTATTCATGAATTGGGCAAGTGAGGTGTTTTTCCTGTAAACAAGCAGGTGGAAGTGATTGCGCATCAGGCAGTATGCATGGAGTTCTATGTCTGTTTCATCAAGCACCTGCTTGAGTATATTGACAAATGCACCCATATCATCATTGGAGAAGAATAATGGGTTCTTCCTCTGTCCTCTTACGAAAATGTGATAAAAGTAGCCTTTTTGATCGTGGCGAGCTTCCCTCGTCATATTAACCTCCTAGTTACATATAATAATGATATCATAAAATTGCTCGAATCGCAAGGGCTGTCCCTGGGATTTGGAGGGGTTATTTGAGGAATTTGTTATTGTCTGTGAAATTGGGGGCTGAGTTTGGGAAATCTTCAAGGGAGAGTTTTTTTATCAGATTGAAGGCTGAATTACTGCTGTCATGCCTTACACCATGCCATTTCTTCTGATAGAAGGAATGTATTTTACCTTCAATAAAAGAACCATTATCAGCCAGAGTCACTGTAAGCAGTGGTGCATATCCTGCAATGCCCCGTGTATTGACATTTGTATATGTGAGAAAATTACCCAGTGAATATGCAATAAGACGGTCTTTATAAATTTCCATTGCCCGCGGCACATGTGGACCATGACCAATTACCAGATCAGCACCAGCATCAATAACTGCCCTGGAGAATTTTACTATATTGCCCCTGTTCTCTCCATAATAATACTCCGTTGTGTCAGCAGTATGCAGTGTATCCCTGCTCTCCATTCCGCCGTGGAATGTGACAATAATTATGTCATATTGCTCATTCAAATCCTCAATAATACTGCTGCTCTTTTCTATATCTGTGAGATTGTTCATTCCGTGGTAAACAGAAAAACCAATTACAGCTATTGTTATGTCACCTTTTCTGTATCCGGCAAGCCTACCGGGAAACCCCGTGTACTGAATGCCCGCTGAATCCAGCATGAGTTTTGTCCTTTCAAGACCATAATCACCAAAATCCCTCGCATGATTGTTTGCAAGATTCATTGCATCAAATCCTGTCTCTTTCAATGTCCGGGCATAGACCTCCGGTGTGCGGAATACATATACTGTTCCCTTTGTAGTATCCTTCCTGGTCTGGCCTGTATCCAGTAATGCGCATTCAAGATTGCCTATTGCAATGTCTGCATTCTGGAGAATCTCAAGAGCATCAGTGAATAGATATTTACCGTTTTCAGCAGGGAATTTATCCTCATTGAATGTATTGGCAGGCATGATATCA
The DNA here is from genome assembly GCA_034189245.1 of Caldifarciminota bacterium. Taxonomy (GTDB): domain Bacteria; phylum Hydrothermota; class 32-111; order 32-111; family 32-111; genus JAXHVG01. Next base: position 3,555 of record JAXHVG010000108.1, on the reverse strand, counting down.
CCCACTGCTGCAATTGTCAATTCTCCTGCTGCAATGATTATCGGTACAATAAATGATAATATTACATAGAATCTTTTCATATTAATTCAGTATAATCAAAATAATATTATTGACAAGTGATACGTTATTGCTCACACCGAAGGAGATGAAAGTCATTGAGCTGAAGGACTCTATTGATTTATATGAATTTAACCGTAAAATCAAATATTATCAGAGACAGCTTGACAAAGCTTACTCTCGTAAAAGGAGTTTATCCTGATCTATTCCAAATCCGTTTCAGTGACTTTTTCTTATGAGGAAAGACGGTGATATATTGACAATCTGTAAATATTATATATGATAAATAAAAATTGGAGGATATGTGACATTGCTTCTCATCCTACCGGCAGGTATGATTCACAGGCATAAAACAGGTATTTTCAAGAAGAGCCTGAGATATGCACCTATTACATTGTCCTACCTGCATTCTCTGATACCGCCTGACGCGGATATTGAAACGGAGATGATAGATGAGGGTGTTGAAATGCTTGATTATGCAAAATACAATCCGGATATTGTTGCAATCAGTATTATGACAGGCACTGCCAAGCGGGGTTATGAAATAGCGGATTATTACAGAAACAGAGGAACGACCGTTATAATAGGCGGGGTTCATGCAACACTCTGCCCCAAGGAGGCGAAACAGCATGCAGACAGTATTGCAATAGGTCATGCAGAACGCACATTTGCCCAAATGCTCAGTGATTTCAGACAAAACCGCCTGCAGGAGTATTATGTTGACAAAAAGCAGCTCACACCCGGTTCAATGCCCATTCCGCGCAGAGAGCTGCTCAATAAGAAACATTATATAACAGTCAATTCAATGCTTGCAACAAGAGGATGCCCTAATAACTGTCAATTCTGTGCTGTGCCGTATGCATGGGGCAAACGGTATTTCAAGCGGCCTGTTGAAAATGTCATAAGGGAAATAGATACAATGCAGGGCAAGGAGATTGTTTTCATTGATGTTCATCTGCTTGCTGATAGAGAATACGCTGTTAAACTTCTCAAGGCACTTATACCGCTCAATAAAACATGGTTTGGTCTCTCCACAACTGAAGCGCTCAATGACAAATATATAATCAATCTGCTTGAAAAGAGCGGCTGCAGAGGACTGCTCATAGGTTTTGAATCTGTTTCTGAAGAAGCATTGAAGTCAATGAATAAATCATTCAATATACTTAATACATACAAAACACTGATAAACGATCTGCACAATGCAGGTATTCGTATAAACGGTACCTTCCTGTTCGGAACAGATCATGACAGAAAGGATATATTTGACAGAACAGTTGAATTTGTTGACAGAGCTAAAATCGATCTGCCCCGCTACTCTGTATTTACCCCATATCCCGGCACACCTGTATACAATAAACTGCATATGGAACAAAGAATTATATCCACTGACTGGGATCTCTATGATGTTGAACATGTTGTCTACCAGCCTAAACACATGTCACCCCGTCAACTGGAAGAGGGCCTGCACAAAGCATGGAAACAGACCTATTCCATGCCGTCAATACTGAAAAGAATAACAGGAACGTCCAAACTCTGGACACTGGGCCTTATGACAAATCTCGGATACAGATACTATGCCCGTAATCTGAAAAAATACAGACAATTCAAAGAAGGAGACTGAAATGCTGCGCATTGATACAGCAACTCCATCTGATGATATATATATCAGGGATATACTTGCTGATACTGATATGGATACACATATCAGTTTTCATTTTGACAGAAAGCCGTCGTATTTTGACAGCCTAGAAACAGATGGATTTGATAATGTCACAATTGTAGGGAGGGATAGAGAAGGAGATGTTCAGGGATTCGGCACCTGTGTATTCAGAAAGGTTTTGTGGGACAGGGAGGTACAGACAATAGGATATCTGCATAATCTGAGACTGCGTAAGGGATTCAGAAACGGCTATTCTCTGGGGTTCGGCTACAAAAAATTCAATGATATTGCTGCTGAAAGGGGTGTAAAATATTATCTGACAAGCATAATGGCTGACAATAAAGATGCTTTGAGAATACTCACATCAGGCAAAGGGACTTTGCCTGAATATCATTTCCTTACTGATTATTATACAATGATAATAAATGGCAGCAGACCAATCCGGGCAGGGAACAGTCAATACAGAATAGTAAAGGCATCTGAAATAGGCTTTGATAAAATTTATGAGGCATTATTAGGTATTGCCCGGCAGACAAACGGTTTTCCCTATTTCACCTTTGAGGAATTGTTCGGAACCTGTCATATTCCCGGATTCAGCGGCAATGACCTCTTCTGTGCACTTGATAATAATCATAATATTGTCGGCATTGCGGGTATATGGGATCTCTCCTCAATTAAAAGTATCGCAATCAACAGATATTCCACATTATTAGCATTACTGAGACCATTCTATAATATATTTGCCTGTACTTCCGGCCGACCTCTGCTCCCGCCTGCAGACAGTCCTGTTAATTATTCCTATATTTTCCCATTTATTGCAGCAGAGGGGCATAATGAATGTCTCACCCCACTGCTCTTTGCATTATCATCCAATCAGCAGACTGATTATCTCATTGCAGGCAGTACAGTAAAACCAGACAGAAGAATACTCCATTATTTCAAGCCCATTATTATGAAATCAAAAATTTATCAGGTAATCTGGCAGGGCATTGATGCAGGGCATATACCTCATTACCTGCCGATTCATCAGGAGGTTGCTCAATTATGACCATTCATTACAAAAACATACCCATAAATCAGTTAGACAAGAGCACTGCTCTTGAAATGTACAAGATATTCCGTATCTATTTCAATTATGATAAGAACAAATTCCTTGAAGACATCTACAGGAAAAGCATTATCACTCTGATAAAGGATGGAGATGATATTATCGGATTTTCCTCCAATGATTTCAAGTACCATGATTTCAAAGGCGGCATTATCTCACTCTTTTCAGGCAATACAGTAGTTGATGGAAAACATAGGAATGAACCGTGTCTTATCAACAGCTGGCTGCGCATATGCGCAGATCTAATCACAATGTTTCCGGAGAATGATATTTACTGGCATCTGATATCCATGGGCTATAAAACATACAGATTTCTGCCTCTCTTCTTCAATGAATTCTATCCCAATTGCTATGGGGAAACACCTGAAGAACAGCAGCAGATCATTGACTATCTGTCAACAGAACGGTTCGGAAAATTTTATAATAAGGAAACAGGCATTGTAAGAATCCCCCATTCTGAAACATTGAAAGGTAATCACAGTGATATACCTGAGAATAGAAAGAAAAATAAGCATGTGCGTTTCTTCCTTGATAAAAATCCCGATTACAGAGATGGAGCCGAACTCTCTTGTATTGCCCCCATAAATGTGGAGAATTTCAAAAACATACCCCGCAAGACTTTAGCCGGTATGGTGGGCAGTGATTAATCATCTGATGATGCCGTATCTGGCATTTTGGTACAGGGATTTTATCAGCGCTTCACAATCGCCTGTGACAACACAAAAACATA
>JAXHVG010000107.1:0-7275 GCA_034189245.1 Caldifarciminota bacterium | reverse complement strand
ATAACACTGTCGCCATCAATACGTAGATTATTCAATGCACAGTATTCAAATTGTTCTGATGTCTCCTGATACCATGAACATGTGCCTGAATTCAAATTTGTGGATGATATGGAGAAACTCCTTGAATTTGAATAAGGACTCCAGTATCCGCTTGCACTCGGGTCCTGTGCCTTCACCTTCCACCAGTATGTTGTATTGTCGCTGAGATTTGTCGGAATTGTATATTCTGCAAGCGTATTTTCCGCATATGTGCCTGTTGTAAAACTGTCGGGATTTGAGAAATTCCGGTCAGTATCTATTAGTATCCTGTATCTTACATCATCCCCTTCTTTATCAGTACAGATAAAACTCAGATTGGGATTTACTACAGGTACACGGGCATAATCAAAATAATTCATTAAATCCGGTTTTGCAGGAGCACCTGCTCCTACTATTACAAAACCCTCATATACCTTATAATTATGCTTTGTTGCAGTAACCCACAATGTTTCTGCAGGATTGACTGCATTAATATTGATACTCGCCAGGCCACCGGATGTATAGGCAGTTTCATGGAGCAATGTGTCCTGATTGCCCCAAACACAGACAAGTGCATTTTCAATGGGAGTGCTGCCGTCATTATCATATACATTAATATCAAGGTTATAACTGCCTGTAGGCACATAACCGACATGCGTGACATCAAGTGTATCAGGCGTATCTGTTGTCAGGTCTATTGACGGGTCACCGAATATATGCCAGGTCTCAAGCATTGCAAGATCAGCGTCCTGTTCCAGCATATACATAGAACCATTGTATGACATACCTCCTACTGTTGTTGTTTCCTCTCTCTTTAACAGTCCCATTGCATGCAGCTGTGCATGTGTGGGCGGTATCCATGACTGTAATACCGACGCACCGTAAACAGCCACTGCTCCCTGCAGATTGGTTGTTGTGCCCTGCCACATGAATGCCTCTACGCAGCACATAGTATAACCGGGATCATCAAAATCACCCACAAGACATGCTACAAAATAGATGAATGGCCATTTATTCGTATTGGTCAAATTGCCTATATCCGTGTTGGTGAACCAGAATGCCGAGGCTGTCCCGAATCCGTCAACATCACCATGGCCTATGTGATTCAGTATACCCCTTCCTGCATTGAATGCAGCTGCAACATCAGCATTGGTAGCATTGTCAGCTTCATTGATATTATCGGCAGATGTATATGTATAGGCAAGCAGGGAATCATTTACCCATGATAGACGCTCATAATCTGTTGGCGTTCCCTCGCTGGTTGCTGTGCCCATTGCCCTGTGATACCAGTCAGCTCCATCCTGCTTGTATCTTTCATAATTGATTGTCTTGAGTAACTGTTCATCAAGGTCTTCTTCAGTGTCTGTTGAAAATCTCCCTATATAACAGTCCTGATAACTGTCACTGCCTGCAAGCATTGAATACATCGGGTCACAGGTCTCATCCCCTGTTGAACCTGCTATTGTAGATACATCACTTGCATTACCTACAAGCATTACATAAGCCACTCCCTCAGTGTCGTATTTATTCTGAATGTAATTCTTGATATCTGCTGAATTATTGCCAATGCTTGTTACATCAACCAGTTCAACAGGTATGCCCTTGAGCTTCTTCCAGTAAATATAATCTGTCAGATTGTCCATATAACCCGGTGCTGATATGATAAGCATATTGCCTATTGCATCGCCTAGTCCCGCATATTTGCTTTCACTGATATAATCATAGTTCATGAAAAAATTGCTGTAGATCTCATCATAGCCCCTGTCTATTGCTCTTCTATTCCTATCCAATATATTCTTGCCCCCTGATTCTTCCTTTCTCACTGTGTAAACTATTCTGTCTATTATACCTATCCTGCCCTCAACCGGATTGTACTTCACAGGATATACTGTCACTGTTATACCCCTGAAATCACGCAGTATGAATGGCTCTGATAATTCAGCAGGTACTTCAGGATAGAATGCATCCCTCTCATACACTTCACTGTATTCATAAGGCACTGTCTCAGGATTTACATTCCTCTTCAAATTACCCTTGGACGGTATTACTGTCGGTACATCAAAATACCTGTATTTCACACTCTCTACTGTCAGTGACATCCGACCATTGTCCGGTATCACTATACTGTATGACTTCTTGGGTAATTCAGGCATACCTTTCTCCAGTATGAAACTTGCGCCCGGTATCCTGATAACTGTATTTATATCCCCATCAGTCATTTTCTCCACTACACTGATGCCCGGTATCTCCAGACTCACTGTTGTGCTCGTCTCATCCTGACCTGTGACCTCAGTCCTTATTGCAGACGGATTCTGGCTGCCAACTGAATACCAGCTCCCCGTCAACACAAGTGCGAGCATTACTGTGAAAATTATTAATAGTAATTTTTTCATTGATACCCCCATTATTTGTTTGTTAAATAATACGCAAATTTCGTTCCAAATCATAATTCGTAAATTGCCTATATGCTTAATTTACAATTTCTGTTATTTCTATTTATCCGTCATTTATGTAATTTTTGCATTTTTATAGTATTGAAAGTGCAAATATTTCATCTATATGATTAGAAAATACAATATAGATGAACATTAAATTTCCACGAACATCTTTACAGAAAGATTTATTTTTATATAATGAAACTATGAAACAAGATTCAAATTGGGGCATCCTCATATTCATAATATCAGTAATTTCCGTTCTCCTTATTATGTGGCTGGCTGTATCAGAAATGTTCCGGGACATTATTCTTCTTTTTGTTTCCTACTTGGCTCTATTGTTCTCATTACTGTCAATAGTATTTTCCTATCTCTCATATCCCCGTGTTCACAATATGAAACTCTTATTCACAGGTTTCACACTTGCCTTAATTGTCTGCTCATTTTATGTGGGTGGCACGGATCTGTTTATGGGGAATAACTATAATATATATTTTGTCAATATCTTATATGCTTTGTTGTTTATTGTTCTGATAAGCGGAATGTTGATGCCGACATTTGTATCATTCAGAACAGGCAACAGAATAACAGTATCCGTAATGATAATCCTGCTTGCTCTTATATCAATTATAAGGATATTCTCCATTGATATTATGTTTTTGACAAGATTCAGGGTGTACAGCGGATTTTCACCTGTATATCTCATTCCCTCCATACTGACAATTATCATTATCACTGTTTCGGTTGTTTTCCTGAGGAATAGATTTCAATTGGGCGGATTGTTCAGCAGTATGCTCCTTGTCATTGTCTTCGGATGGTATTTCGGGGGTATTCATCTGGCTTATGAATTCATAGACAGTGTGATATTCTTCATTCTGCCTCTTATCTTCACACTGGGCATCACTATTCACTGGCTCTCCAGAATAAACCGCATGGCTCTCTATGACCCGATGCTGAGGGTCTATAATAAAGGTTACTGTAGGCAGATACTGATGGAGCAATCCCTCATTGATACTAATCCGCCCTTATGCATTGCTATTATTGATCTGGATCACTTCAAGAAGATCAATGATAATTACGGCCATGCCGGAGGCGATGAAGTGCTTGTTAAGATTGCTGATACAATTACAAGAAGCATAATTCCGGGCGGAACAGTTTGCAGATACGGTGGTGAGGAATTCATTGTTTTTATGCCGGATACTGATAAGAAAATATGCCGCATTAAGATGGAGGAATTGAGGCAGTCAATTAAAAACACTGTGATTGAATATGATAATAATAAGATAAGGACCTCTGTATCCATTGGTTTGTCTGTAAGAGAGAGGAATAATCAATCCCTGATGGATGTGTTCAAAACAGCTGACAGGGCTCTCTATACAGCAAAGAAGGGCGGCAGAAACCGTACTGTACTCCGCACCTGATAATATTCCTAATATAATCAAAGAGTAAAATATTAAGATATCTGCAAACACATACTAACCCATGTTATTTATACAATTACATGGCATTTTATCCAAATCCCAGGGACAGCCCTTGCGATTTGAGCAAATTGACAAAAGTATAATTTTGTAAGTGGAAAATTAACAACACTTAAATGGACAATGACTGTAAGTTGATAAATAGCTGCCCAGAAATTGCTTGAATCGCAAGGGCTGTCCCTGGGATTTGGAGGGTAGTTTTGACAAAATGAGTAGAAAGAGACAGAAGTTGAAAATAGATTTACAATGTATATTGTTCGGAAATTACGATAATCTTGATCTGTGAACAATTAAAATAGTAAAATTTGTGTGGTAATATATTATAGTGCTTATGAATTGGAGATCATTGAATTAAAAAGGGGGGCTTCAGCCCCCCTTTAAATTAAGTTATCTAACGAGTAATACCTTTCTTGTGTGTGTATTCTCTGCTTCAATGATTCTTATAAAGTAAATACCCGATACATCCAAATCACCTGCTGTAATCTTCATTGTACCGCTCTTGGAGACAGTCCTTGAGAAGACCTTCCTCCCTGTCATATCAAATAATGCAACAACAGAAGGGGCATTGTCTGTCTTGTTGTATATGAATGAGAGTCCGTTTGCCGTATTGATACCGGAAATAACCGGTATATCGGCTTTTATATTGCTGTCTATGCCTGAAAGTGCTGTCAGTGTTATATTAATAACATCATCACTATTTAAAGTATCAATAACAGTATCCGGTGTATATCCGTCATGTGTATAGTAGAGGGTATATATTCCCTCATCCACTCCGAGGAACTCATAGTAACCCTGTGCATCTGTTGTATCAAATAGAGCAAGCTCACTTATCTCAACAACAGAACCGCTTGAATCAGCAGGATTGTCTGAAAGCCCCACTGTTCCTGTTATATTGTATGTCGCAATTGCAGGGTCAAGGACTGTATTGATTGTTGCATTGCCGCCTGTGACAGTGTCAATAATTGTATCCGGTATATATCCTGCATGTGAAAATACAAATGTATAGATGCCGTCCGGTATGAATTCAAATCCATAAATTCCTGAAGCATCTGTTGTGTCTGTATAAGACAGTTCTGTGATTTCAACTGTTGTTCCGCTTGAATCCGCAGGACCATCAGAAAGACCCACAGTACCGTCAATATCATAACCATATACAAGGTCGTTCTCATCTCTCGGTTCAATCTTGTATGTTCCGTAGGAATAATCAACAACACCTGTGATTGATGCAAATTTATCACCGGTATTGGGCTGTATGTATGTGCCGTAATCATCAACAACACCAGTATTGGCGCTTGCATCTGTTATCTGCCATTCACCATAGCCCAGAGTATCTGTCATTGTCACATTCTTGACAGTTATAAGCTGACCTTCACTGCCCTCATCCACAGGCAATGATATTTCAGTGGTGTAAATGGAAAAAGTGTCAGCAACGCTGTCTAAATAAGCTGAAACAGGGTATTCAATGCATGTCCTGTCATATGCCTCATATATATAACCTGCCACTATAGTGACCTTTTCGCCTCTGCGTACTAAACCTACCCTCTTGTCTTCATATATGCACACACCATTGTACATGCCTGATGAATTCTGAATGAAATACAGACCTTCACCGGGGAATACTGCAGTTATGACACCCTCTGTGTATATAGTGCTGTCTTCATAGGGTGATGCACCTGCTGCATTCTGTATGTCATTTATTGTCAAAGGAATCGGGTCAGGATTTGCTGCTCCCGGTGTGGGGTTGTAGAAACCGGTGAAATCATAATAATTGATATCACTGTTATTAGGCAAATATACAGAAGAAGAACTGTCCCAAAACCTGAATCGTCCGAGTGAAACAGAATAAACATCATATGTGGGCATAATCTCGCCTGCAAATACCTCTGTATCAAAAAGACCATAACCTACTGCATCAAGCGTATCACCTGTTGCCATATTCATCAAAACGATATTATCCGGACCATTCTGATAATTCACATTGGGGTCTATCATGTCATATTCCGGTACATTGGCTGTCTGACCTATGACAAAGTAACCGTCTGAAGGAATTATATTGCCTGTCAGGTCAATAGAATTATATGTAGAACCGTCATTACCATCGATGCCATATATTGAAAATCCGTCCAGGGATTCTCCAGGCCTGCCCCACAATTCAATGTAGGTCAGTGTATCTGAGCCAGGTGTATCATACTGGAATTCATTGATAATCAACTGACCATTAACCAATAAAGTCATTGTCAGTATTACCAGTATTAACATTAATTTTTTCATTGTCTCCTCCATTATTTAATTACTTCAATTTTGTGAGTATAATTCCTGTCAGATGTTTTCACATTGACAAAATACACACCGCTCTTTGCTGCAAATATCATGTTCTTGAAATTGCTTGTGTAAATTGTCCTGCCTGTAACATCCATGATGCTTATCTCTGCATTGTCCAGTTCACCCCTGATATCAATACCGACACCGCTCAGTGAACTGACAGTATAGTCAAGTTCTGCATTGACTGTTTCAATGATACCTGATGATGAATTAGCTGATCCTTCTGTAGAAGAAGTAAATTCAAAGTCCACTGTTGTTGATTCATCATAACCCTTGTAATAAGTTCGTGACCCATTGGGTATGCAAGAATAGGATGTATCAATATTTTGAATAAGCCAATCCCATCCAATCTGGTCAATTCTCTCCATACTGCTGTTGAATAAATACATTGCTCCGTAATTTGGGTCACCGTAAGGAATAAAATATACTGCAGAAGATAAACTGTCAAGTTTTGAAAGAACAAAGTATCCATTGCCCGGGATTACAGTGCTTGCGGGGATTTCATAATCATCACCAAACACAATCCACCAGCCTGATATATCTACACCTGTTGAACTTGAGTTATATAGTTCAACAAAATCATATGAGTTGGCCAGAGTATCCATGAAAACCTCATTGAAGAATACTGTGCCTGAACCGAAATTGGTTGAAGCCGCATCATTGGCTAAACCTATTGTCGGTGTGTCATCCATATTGAAATCAACTGCATCATCACCTGTTGATGACACCCTTGCTGTGGACCAATTATAAATTGGAGCAGGAGCGTGGCCTGATGAACCGTAACCGACTTGGTCAATAACGGTGCCTGTGTTGTTTAATATCGCAATAATCATACCGCCATTCGATAAGGTATTTGTTCCAAGATCAGTTGCCGGGTCATAGGTAATATAACCGTCTGCTGCCAGTGCTCCTGCTGGGAATGTCACTGTATCGGATGATGAATATCCTATCAGTACCAATTGATAATCAGACATCTCAATGGAACTGCCTGTTTCATTATGAAGTTCCAATGCTTCACTGCC
>JAXHVG010000106.1:0-2903 GCA_034189245.1 Caldifarciminota bacterium | reverse complement strand
AAAGATCAGTATCCTCATAGTATAGAAAATATTTCTCGTCAAATCCGCCTGATGCTTTATAAATATACGAGGGTATGATGAATATTGAACCTGTTATATGACATGCCTTGGATTTATCCCCTGCATGCCTTGCAAAATACAATCTGTCAATATATGCCCCGCGGCTCTCCAGTGTGCCGTCAATCCTATATACAGCCGGTACGAAGACACTGTCAGTATCTGTATCTATGCTGCTTATGAAATCATTGTCTATAATTATATCATCATTGGCTATTATCAGTATCCTGCCCACTGAGAGATCTGCGCCCCTGTTCACTGCTTCTCCGTAACCAGCGGAGTGCATCTGAATAACACTTATGGACCGACTCTCAAAATGCGGTAATCTGTTATTCCTGTTTGTTTCAATGAGAATCAGCTCACAGTCATCCCTGTTGAGGGCAATATCAACAAAGGGCTGTGGATAAACACTGTGCACAGGAACAATGATTGAGAATTCAGTCATAATAAGAAACCCTTTTCATACTGTGTATGCCTTCCCAGAGGCCGCTGATAAATTCAGGTAGATACGCGCGCAATGCAAAGAATACTGCAGAGGAAAGTGTACCGGCAATAATGGCACCTGACCGGCGCAGTAATGATAATGATCTCAGATTGCGTATAAGGAGTACCCGGTTCCGCGTTTCATAAAATACCTTCAATGGGGAATACGAGCTTCCGTAAACACTCTTTGTTGAACCGGATATATAGTGAAAGGCAGTACAGTCAGGTATAAATCTCATATTGAATCCGGCCATTCCTGCCCTCATTGAGAAATCCACATCCTCAAAATAGAGAAAGAAATAGTCATTGAGAGAACCTGCATCCAGAAAATCCTTCTTCCTGAAAAAGCAGCATGACATTGACACACTGTCTATATCTGCTGCACTCATCCGGTCCGGCTTTTTGCCTGAAAGGCGCTTGCGCGGCTTCAGGTCAGAGGGGACTGTGTCACCTGCTGAATCAATGTATTTACCCGCATAATCCATTACAAGGGGCGCGAAAATGGTTCTCTTATACTGCTTTAATGCATTAAGCGCATTTTTAATAAAATCATCTTTCAGATAAATATCATTATTGAGAAGGAGAATATTCTGCTGTCTTGCCTGGCTGACAGCAATATTGACTGCATGGGGGAATCCCGTATTCTCTTTAAGATATATATACCTTATACGGGACAGTCCATTGAGGAATTCAATATCAGAATGATCACTGCTTGCATTATCCACAATAATAATCTCAGCGAATGGCTCTGTCTGATTATTCAAACTCTCAATGAGTTTACCGGCAAATTGCGAGCCATTGTAATTGATTATAATAACAGTTATTCCATTCATATAATGGAGAACTTCCCCCTTAAAGTCCGGTTCTCTGTTTCAACAGTATAGAAATACAGACCCGGTTTCAGTTCAAGTCCCCTCAGTTCAATAATCCCTGTTTCCGATTGACCATTTACAGTTAAAGCAAGTGCGCCGGCAGCTGTAAATACCCTTAAATGATAGTTGCCTGAGAGTTCTGTGACAATATTGAGTGCACTGCCGGCAGGATTGGGATATGTATATGTTTCAACAGGTGTAGATATGTCAAATTCAAATATACTGTCAGTTACCGGAATATTGCCGTAAATATCATACGGTCTGACTGTCAGGCAGTAATTGCCTCCGGTCAGTTTATGAAAGAGATAATCCTCCTCATATATTTCATCAGCAATAATACTGTCAAGACCGGCAACCCTTATATCGTCAATATTGATATAATGAAGCGAATCAGTGCTGAAAGTAATCACAGGACTATTGCCTTCAAGAATCAATCTGTATCTGTCCCATTGGTATTTGTTGAAATCAGAGACAAACAGTGTATCCCTCTCAGTGCTGACAATCAATGTATCATCACTGTCACCTGTAACAAGCATATCAATGAGTACACTCCGGCCCTCTGTAATTAAAGTATCACTCATTGAAATGACCCTCAAGCTGTATGGTTTGCTTACAAAATTCTCACTGTCATAGAAATACTCACCTGAAAACACCCCGAAGGTATCTTCAAATGAATAATTATATGTATTATTTATTTTACTCAGGGCAATATCATATTGTTCAATGGGAGAAAAATCATACGGTTCATTGAAATGAGTGCTGTAATTGGAATGTCCCCTGTCAGTAATACTGACTGAATCAATGCGCAGTGGCTTGAATGTGTCAGGCACACCATAATACGGGAATAATTGACGCGTTATATCATAGTCCCTGTCAAGACTCAGATCAATATAGTCCCTGTATAGTGCAATAAATGAATTAATATCAGCAGGGAAATGCATCTTCATGCCGCTCAGATAATCCTTGTCTGTCTGCTGATAGACATTACCGGAGAGCAATGAGTCAGGTATGGAGCATTCCATTTGGTTTATCCGTGATAACAACAGGGGGTTGATTCCGGCTGCACTTTGAGCAATACTGTTTACTGCAGGTAAATAAACAAGTGAAAAATCAATGGAATCCAGCTGCTGGCTGTAATGGGCATAAGAAGAGTCACAGATAATATGCCCGATATCCCTATTGCTCATATCTGAGTTTACATGAGAGAATATTTTATCATAAGGCATTCCGTAATACGGCACCCTGACACTGCTGCCTGCAGAATACTCCGCGTAATCCCTTATCTCATAGAGCACCTCCAGTGACTGCATTGCACATGCATCAAAGAGGGCAATATCCAGTCTTCTGCCCAGAGCACCACTTATGCGGGAGAATATCTCTGCAAACTCACCTTTTGTCACAGATATGAAATCATTGGGATTATTGTCATAAAGAATGGATTTGCTCTCATACCATCCATTACCGTGATTCCACAGCACTGCTATGTATTTG
>JAXHVG010000105.1:0-3889 GCA_034189245.1 Caldifarciminota bacterium | reverse complement strand
TACAGCACCCACAGGCGGAGAGACATTCACATCATCTCCGATTTCAGTAGATTGGACAATGTCATCCGACAGTGCAAACAGTGTCGGAATAGATTCTGTGTATGTCCAGTATTCACCCAATGGCGGTGATGTATGGTACAATATTGCTGCAGGAACGGATGCAGAGGTTACGTCACCATACAGCTGGGATGTTTCAGGACTGCTCAATGGCAACAATTATCTTGTCAAGGTCAAGGTTGTTGATGATGCCACGCCTTCACTCGGCGGAAGTGACATGTCAACGGAATTCACCATTGACATAACAGGCCAGGACACCGAGGGACCTGCTGTATATGCCGGTTCTGTCAAACCAAGTCATGACCCTGTGGGTGATTATCCGGGTATTGATCCTAGTAATACTGTTACAATAACAGCTGTTATCTGTGATTCACTGACAGGCATGTCCAATATAGCCGGTGCAGAATGGTCATACGGCTCAAGTGCTGCTTCAGCAGGAAGCGGCACAGCTATGACAGCTGTTGACGGTGCATTTGATGAGATATATGAAGAAGTGACAGCCACATTTGATGTATACTATACAGAATGGCCTGAAGGTGAAGTGGATATCTGGGTCAGAGGACAGGATGCCTCTCCATCCAAGTCACCGAGCAATTGGGGCAGTGCAGAGTCAACCACAATAACAGTACTGGAAACATGGAAGTCTACAGGTGTCAAGCTTGCAGCATTCACAGCAGATGCACACAGCGGATTTGTTACACTCAACTGGAAGACACAACTGGAAGACGACAATGCATACTTCATAGTTGAGAAGGCAACAGACAGTGAGTTTAAGGAAATAGGCAGAGTCAGTTCAAATGGTGAACACACTTATTCATTCACTGATGAGAATGTGTTCGGAGGTGAGGAATATTTCTATCGCCTCACTGATGTCTCAATGTCAGGTGCAAAGGTCTCACATCCTGCAATCAAGGTGCTTGCAAACGGTAAACCGAGACCCACAGTATTCTCACTTGCCGGGAATTTCCCCAATCCGTTCAGCGGAAGCACAGTGATTGAATACTCCATACCGACAGAGACGAATGTCAAACTTGCCATATATGATGTGACAGGTAAGGAAGTGAGGACTCTTGTCAATGACATGCAGGGTGTCAATTATTACAGGACAGCCTGGAATGGCAGAGACAATAACGGCAATGCAGTTGCATCCGGAGTTTACTTCTACAAGCTCACAGCAGGCGAGTTCAAGAAATCAATGAAGATGATGTATCTCAAGTAAGATACTGAGTCCATTGAAATAAATAAAAGCCCCTCTTTTGAGGGGCTTTTTTTATTGCCTGTTAATATTTATCCAATTCCCGGGGACGGTCCTTTATATTGAAGAAATTGTCTTCAAGTACAAAATAGGATAAATTACAAGATATATTATAGAACCCAATACTGTGAGTCATACCAAAAGATCCCGGCAGTGAATTGTCAGTATTGTTATTATCATGTCCAGATTGTCACAATCCCCGAAAATATACATAGTGAATATATTTCAACATGTGTCCATTTACTCTTATTTTGTCAAAACCACCCTCCAAATCCCAGGGACGGTCCTTGAAATTCAAGCGATTTCTGTCCTGCTATTTATTAACTTACACTGATGTTCATTCCAAGTCCTCTTATTTATGTACTTATAAATTTATATTTTTGTCAATTTTCACAAATATCAACCACTGTCCCCGGGAATTGGACAGAGAGTTATGTAATTTAATGAATAACAGGGTTTAGGGTGTATTTGAAGCCATTTTTGATTTATGCTCAATATTTTCATTTTTCATTACTTGAGAATCTTTCTTTGATTTATTTTATCTCCTTTTTACCAACTCTTTTGGAGAAGAACCAATTGTACAGTATAATTCTTTCAATTGTAAAGGAATGTCCCCGGGATTTGTATTGGGTATATGCCAGTTTTATGGGATTCTCTGTATTAATTAATCTACTTAGTGATTTCTATTGATTTAATGCCGTTATTTAACTATAATTCAGATAAATGCAAGGAGGCAAAATGATTGCAGGAATAATTATAGGTGTACTGGCAATAATAGTTGTGATTTGGTTCATAGCCACATACAATGGTCTCATCAGGGTGAAGAATATCGTCAATAATGCCTGGTCACAGATAGATGTGCAGCTCAAGCGGAGGTATGATCTGATACCCAATCTGGTGGAGACAGTGAAGGATTATATGGAGTATGAACAGGAAACCCTCACAGCAGTGACAAAGGCAAGGAATATGGCTATGAATGCAGGGGGCGTCAAGGAGCAGGCACAGGCAGAGAATATGCTGACAGGTGCACTCAAATCCCTCTTTGCAGTTGTTGAAAATTATCCCGACCTAAAGGCGAATGAGAATGTCATGCAGCTACAGGAGGAACTCACCTCAACAGAGAATAAGATATCCTATGCCAGGCAGTTCTACAATGACTCTGTGATGCGTTTTAATACAATGACAGAGGTCTTCCCCACGAATATCATTGCAGGAATGTTCAATTTCACCAAGAGGGAGTTCTTTGAGATACCTGAAGAAGAGCGGGAAGCCCCCAAAGTCAATCTGAGGTAGAATGTCCTTGATATGCAGCAGATGCGGATACTATAATTCCCGCATCAGAAAAACCTGTGCCTTATGCAATGAACCGCTCGGGGATAATGCTGTTTCACCTGAGAGAAAACACTCATTCTATGATATACAGGCTTCAAACAGAAGGAAGTCAGTTATACTGATTGTGCTTCTCTCATCAATCCTCCTTCTTATTGGATATGGCGCAGGACTATACTTCGGCAATATATACTATGGTTTGGCTATTGCACTGGGTATTGCCCTGATACTCAATTTCACGGCATACAGCGGCGGCAAGGCGATTGTTCTCAAAACAGCAGGTGCTGTAAAAGCAGACGATAATAAGCACAGGCAGCTTATCAATATTGTTGAGGAGATGTCTATTGCAGCAGGCATAAGAATGCCGGAGGTCTATATTATCAAGACAAAGGCAATGAATGCATTTGCCACTGGCAAGAGTCCGGATGACAGTGCCATTGCAGTAACAACCGGGTTGATTGACCGTCTGAGCAGGGATGAACTTACAGGTGTTATTGCCCATGAGATGAGTCATGTGAAGAATATGGATATACGGTTTGCAATGTATGCCGGTGTGCTTGTAGGGTCAATAATAATTTTAAGTGACTTGATTCTGAGATTCATATGGCTCGGTTCCGGAAGAAGACGGAGGAATGAGGGAGGAGGGGGCATATTGATTATTGTGATAATAGTGATTGCTGTCATTGCCCCATTGCTCAGTAAACTCATTCAGATGTCTGTATCACGGAAGAGGGAGCTGCTTGCTGACAGCAGTGCAGCAGAACTCACCCGTAATCCCGGCGCACTTGCAGATGCACTTGAGAAAATAGCACTCTCTTTTGACAGTAAGGAGACACGGATGGAAAAACCCTCCAGGGCACTTCAGCATATGTATATACTCAATCCGCTTCAGAAAGCCGGTGAAAAATCCAAGGGACTCTTTTCAACCCATCCCCCGGCTGTTTCAAGAATAAGAATACTGAGGAGCATGTAGTGCCACGCACACTTGCTGTTGTTCTCAATTACAATGGTGCAGTAAATACAGCCGACACTTATCTGCAATGCATTGATTCACTGACAGAACAATCAGTGAAAACCGATATACTGCTAATTGACAATCATTCAACCGATAATTCCATTGAGTCAATCCGCTCACAATTCCCCCATGTCAATATAATAGCCAATAAAAAGGCACTTAAACTGGCGTACTACATGGTTAACGCTGCCGATAAAGATCACGGGGTGGTAGTGGAGAACGCCCGAAATCAT
>JAXHVG010000104.1:0-8106 GCA_034189245.1 Caldifarciminota bacterium | reverse complement strand
CAGCCATGTCTTTGCATCCTCTCCTGCTGTCTTCAAAACTTTCAGTATCTTTTTCCTCTTTTTGGCATTGCTTTCATCAGGCAGAAGCTTGAAGATCCTGTTGAATATCTCCAGCCAGGGATGATATGAGAATGCCTGCCCGTAGGATATGCAGTTACCCTGATAAACCTCAAAACCGTTTGTTTGGGCAGCTCCGGTAAGTTCTGCTGTTATTCTTGATTTACCGAGTCCGGCTTCACCTGTAAATGCAACAATCTGCCCTTTGCTGTCCTTAACATACTTCATTGTATTACTAAAATGTCTGATCTCTTCCTTATGACCAATAAGTTTACTGCTCTGTGATATCCATTCACCCATCCGTCTGATGCGGCCCCTTTCGGATTTTGTACCTTTGAAAATGTAATTATGCACCCTCCGGGATTTCCCCTTGAAAATCTTAGCCCGTGTCTTGCTGTATTTGAATATATGGGCGGTTTTCTCAAATACATTTTCCCCAACTGTAATTTCCCTGCTTTTCGCCTTTGAAGCAATTCTTGCAGCAGTATTGACTGTATCACCCATTACAGTGTATTCCCTTCTGATATTGGAACCTATCGGTGTACCGTAGATAAGGCCTGAGTTTATTCCTATACGCATATCAATGTTTTTCAATTCCTTCTTTGCAAGTATCTCCTGTGCAAACATCACTGCATGACTCTCATCATTGGGCAGTTTCCTGGGGAAACCGAAAATAACAAGAGCCCTTATTGCATTATTATAGAAATCAATTTTATTGACCCATCCGCCGTATCTCTCTGATATGGAATCAATATATCCGCCAATCTTCTCTACTTGCTCCGATGCCTTCTTGGGATTCTTATCAAATGGTATTTTCCTGAAATGAAGGAATACAACAGCTGCTTTTCTGTGTTCACCATCCTTTGGACTGAAGGTCTGTTTTATCTGTATTCTTCTCTCAAGCCACTCCGGCACATACTGAAATAACCGGTTGATCTCTGTAGTGAGGTTCTTGCTGTTTATATCAGGAATGGATAGAGAGTATTTGTCACTGCTGCCTCTTACCTTTGTTACTTTATGCACGCCTCTCTGTATTGTTTTGTAATTGATATTACCTGCAGAATCCCTTACAGAGGAGTCTATCATTATCTGCTGTTTCTTTGCCTTATCCAGCAGCCGCATCACCCTGTAGCATGTATTACCTGAAAGCATATAGAGGCGGTTCGTCTGCTTGTAGAATATCTTACCCTTTGTCAGTGCAATATGTATGCTGATATTGAACCTGCCCTGAGATGTATCAAGCTTCCCCTTCTCATTGATAAACTTCACAGATTCATGTGCTGTAAACAGAGCCCTGTCTGTCATATCACTCCTGAATACTGCTGTGACTGCATCACCTCCGAAAAAGAAGATTTCACCACCATAATCATTGATGATCTTCACAAGTGGTTCAAAGAATGAATTGATTATTTTGGAGATCTCCTCAGAACCCTCTTTGCCGGATGATGTCAGCTTCTCGCTCATTGCAGTGAAACCTGATATATCTGCACAGAAAACAATGCCTTCAAAATAGTCATGCCGGTTCTCCCTGCTGCCTGTTACAATCCTCCTCGGCACAAAACTTCTTACTGCTCTGAGTATGCTTCTTTTCGTACTTTCCCTTCTCATCCTTCCTCCTCTACCATAAGAGAATTAGCAAACGTCAGCATACACCCTGCCTGTATTCATGAGAATATGTGCTTTGTCAAGCATAACCTCTATCTTCTCTTGTCCAGTACTGCCGAAATGTTTATCTGCAAAATCAACTGCCTGTTCAATAAGAATGAGTGACTGCGGCGTCTTACCTGTATCAAAACAGATGCCGGATTTTGCCCTTAATGCTCTTAAATAATATCTGTGGAGTTTATCCGGATCTTCATGTGTTCTGAGAGGATTGTCTTCTTTTAAAGATTGATATGTCATATACCATCCTTGAGAAGTGTATGATTTAATAGGATTATACAATATCTCAATATTGATGTAAAGTATATCATTGTTCTGTGATTATAATTTTTGTACTATTGTTGAACAGTTTTTTTGAATACTGTCAAGCTGCAGATGTTGAAATATTCCATTAATGTCCAAATCCCAGGGACGTTCCTTTACATTGTAGAAATTATGCTCCCTCATAATATAATAAACTATGCGAGGGGTTATTCTCCGAAAGAGTTGGTGAAAAGAGATATAAGATAAATAAAGTGAAGACTGTCAAGTGGCGGAAGTTATAAAATTATAGCAATAGATCGTAAAATTGCCGAAAGCACACTCTAAACCCCGTTATTTATGCAATTAAATAACTCTCTGTCCAATTCCCGGGGACGGTCCTTGCGATTTTAACAAATTGACAAAAATATAAATTTAATAAGTGCATAAATAAGAGGACTTGGAATGAACATCAGTGTAAGTTAATAAATAGCAGCACAAAAATTGCTTAAATTGCAACCACCGTCCCTGGGATTTGGAGGGCTGTTTTGACAAAATATGGGCAGAGGGACAGATGTTGAAAAGAATTTCAGCTGAAAACTGTTGACATTTACGGATTTCAAATCTATAATAATATTGTATTGTACATTATCATTTGATGATTGATAATAGGAGATAGTATGAGCAAATCTTCTCAGTCCCTCAATATTCTTGTTATTGACGATAATATGCTGGTAACGCGTGTTATCAGAAAGATGCTCTCTCAATTGAAGCACACTTCAATTGAATTCAATATTCCTGCTGATGCAATTGATTATTACAGCAATCATTTCAGGGATGTGGATCTCATTATATCAGACATTATGATGCCGCATTTTGACGGCATTGATTTCTACAATAAACTGAAAATGATCAATGAGGATATCAAGATCATATTTATTTCCGGCTACACCAAGACCAATGATTTCAATGTAATCAATACAATAGATAACTGCATTTTCATTCCAAAACCATTTAAACTCTCTGATATTAAAAAAGGGATTGACTCGCTTCTCTAAATTCCCCTTATCTCTACATTCTCTATGAATTGCTTGGCAATATCCCTCATTTTTTCAATCTTCTCCGGTTTATACGGATGAATATCACTATACCGGCTGTCCAGTGTCTTGCCATTCCTGTACTGCTGCAGTGCGTATTTGTCAGCACCGCTTATTACCGAGCATATTTCCCTGATATCACCGGATTCTACAATACCCGGAACAACCGTTGTCCTGAATTCATAGGGAATACTGCTTGCCATAATAATGTCTATTGATTTTATTATTCTCTCGCTTTTCATATCAATGCCTGCTGCCTCATAGTATCTCTGAGGGGATGTCTTGATATCCATTGCAATATACTGCACCAGTCCCCTGTCAATGATCTTCCGGAGAATATCCGGAGTATATCCGTTTGTATCTATCTTTATATCCAGGCCTGTCTTGCCTTTGAGTAATTCAATGAATTCAATGATATTCTCATTGATAAGGGGCTCGCCGCCTGTGATGCACACACCGTCAATGAAATTGCGTCTCTTGGAGAGAATGGAGAATATCCTGTCTGTTGTGATGGTATTCTCATCCCTGACATCTTCTATCAGTTCGGGATTATGGCAGAATGGACAGCGGAAATTGCATCCTGCAGTGAATATTGTTGTTGCCACCTTTCCGGGATAATCAATTAATGATATGCCCTGTATGCCCTTGATGTTTATCATGTGTCTGTCTGTTAGACCCTGAATTCCTTCCTCTTGGAAAATTCCTCTTTCTTTCCCTCATTCCAATTGGAAACAGGTCTGAAATAGCCCACTACCCTGCTGTATATCTCCGTGGGGACCTTCCTGACCTTTACCACTCTCTTCTTATCTGTATCTGACTTTACTTTCTCCATATCACTCTCCTTTTTCTTCATATATTTCAACACCGTGTTTTTCTAATTCCTCATCCGAATGATCATACGGACAAAACTCATGTTCACCGGATATATAACCGTGAACAGGACATATTGAGAATGTCGGGGTCAGTGTAAAATAGGGCAGATGGAAATTCTCCGCTATCTTCTTGACCAGTATCTTGGCTGACTCACCTGTCTGTATTCTTTCACCGAGGAAACCGTGCAGAACCGTTCCGCCTGTATACTGACAC
This sequence comes from Caldifarciminota bacterium, assembly GCA_034189245.1. Taxonomy (GTDB): domain Bacteria; phylum Hydrothermota; class 32-111; order 32-111; family 32-111; genus JAXHVG01. Next base: position 3,964 of record JAXHVG010000104.1, on the reverse strand, counting down.
TGTATCTCATCCTGCAGGGATAATGCCTCAAAGAGATCATCTGTATATCCGACAGGCAGCTGGGTTGAATTGGTATAATACGGATTATCATTCCCTGATGTCATGATCTCGGGAAATTCTTCCCTATCAGCTTTTGCCAGACGATAGGAAGTGCCTTCAGCAGGTGATGCTTCAAGATTGTAAAGATTGCCTGTTTCATCAGAGAATTCACTGAGGCGCTCCTTCATGAATTTGAGTGTCTCCAGTGCAAATTCCCTGCCCTGCTCCGTGCCTATATTCTTGCCGAGCATCATCATTGATGCTTCATTCACTCCAATAAGTCCTATTGTTGAGAAGTGATTTGCCCAGTATGTGCCGAATGATTTCTTCACATTCCTCAAATAGTGCTTTGAGTATGGATAGAGCCCATTCTCCGTAAAACGCTCCAGCACCTTTCTCTTTATCTCCAGTGACTCCTTGGCTATTTCCATAAGGCGGGACAGACTGTTGTACAGTTCATTCTTGTCACGGGAATTATAGGCAAGACGCGGTATATTGATTGTGACAACACCTACACTGCCTGTCATGGGATTGGCTCCGAACAGACCCCCGCCCCTGATCTCAGCCCTCTTTGAGGTCTCTGTATTCTCCTCTTTTGCCTTATTGGGATTGAGCATAAGATTGAGCTGGCTGTTTGTTGAACGCTTCTTCAGTTCACGGTTGTCAAGACGCAGCCGGCAGCACATACTCCTTGCATCAGAGGGATCCATATCAGAATTAATAAAATTACTGAAATAGGGAATGCCGTATTTGGCTGTCATCTCCCACACCTTCTCTATTGCAGGATGATGCCAGTCAAAATCCTTTGTTATATTATATGTGGGAATGGGGAATGTGAATATTCTGCCCTTTTCATCGCCCTCCATCATCACTTCCGCAAATGCTGTGTTGATCAGATCCATTTCCCTCTGGAATTCCTTATAGGTCTCGGTCCTTCTCTTTCCGCCTATTATAACCTGATCATCCCTCAGATTCTTGGGACACATCAAATCCATTGTTATATTGGTAAATGGTGTCTGGAATCCCACCCTTGTCGGTACATTGACATTGAATATGAATTCCTGCATTGCCTGTTTGACCTGTTTGTGGGAGAGTTCATCAAATCTGATGAATGGCGCCAGATATGTGTCAAAACTTGAGAATGCCTGGGCTCCCGCTGCTTCGCCCTGCAGTGTATAGAAATAATTGACTATCTGCCCCAGTGCTGTTCTGAAATGCTTTGGCGGCGAACTCTCTATCTTGCCTGTTACTCCGCCCAGTCCCTCAAGGAGCAGACCCTCAAGATCCCAGCCGCAGCAGTAAACAGAGAGCATGCCCAGATCATGAATATGGATCTCACTGTTTCTGTGTGCTCTCGCTACTTCCTTGGGATAGATCTTCTCAAGCCAGTACATTGCCGATATTGAGCTGGATATATGATTGTTGAGACCCTGGAGTGAATATGACATATTGGAATTCTCATTGACCCTCCAGTCGGACTGCTGTATGTAATCGTCCATCATTGTGATGCCTTCATCAAACATCTTCCTTGCGCTTCTCATGTCTGCATGCTGCTGCCTGTACAGTATATATGCCTTTGCTATATCAGCCTGGCTGGATTCAATGAGCATCTTCTCAACAAGATCCTGCACATTTTCCACTGTCGGCACCCTGCCGTCCTTGTACATCACCTCAAGCACAGCAACAACCCTGTTTGTCATCTTCTTTGCCAGGAGCAGATCATCTTCGCCTGTTGTCTTCACTGCCTTGTATATTGCAGATGTTATTTTCGCCTCATCAAATTCCTCTAATCTTCCGTCTCTCTTCCGGATAAACCTTATTTCTGACACTCGCCCTCCAGAACTTCTGAAATTTAATTTCTAACTATCTTATAAAAAAAAAGTGCCCCTGTCAACTGCCGGGGCACTATATTTTGTAGATTTATTCCCAAAAATCCACAACATATTGTATTTACGGGCATTTATGCATGTTCTCTATTTTACTGCAATCTTCCCTGTTTTAAGGTTCATGTCAGTGTCCGTTGAAATGAATTGTGTAAGTGCTGATAATTCAATGACATAGATTTCGCCGGAATTTGTACCTACAATCATTTTGTCATTATACTGTTCAATGTCCGAGGCAGATACAATATCATATGTCTGTAATGTGGATAAATCCTCACTGTCAATAAGCAGAACATTGCTCTGATATACTGAGTCACTATAGAATCCGTTTGTCACGAATAATCCCTCATTGGTCATCTCCATTCTGCCCGGATATGAATCCAGTTCACGCGACTCGGCTACTTCTTCATTTTCAATGCGGTACAGACTGCCTTTTATTGCCGATATCGCATTTCCCTGACAAGCTACATATACCCGGGCTCCGTCATTGGCAAGATATGACGGATTATTGCCCACTGCAATGGAATCCATTGACCAGTCATCAATGGATGCTGTATAGAGATACTGACACGGGTCTGCAAATGGACTGGTTCCGATATAGAGAATGCCGTCCACACTTAGTACAGACCATGCTGAAGGCACAGATATTCTTGTGATTTCCGTCATATTGTCTTTATCAAGAACAAGCACCTCACCGCTGCCCCAGAGTGCAATATATAAATACTGGTCATCACTTGTGAGATTGGCCGGTGACGAATTGCCGGCAGGCAGGAATGAATCAACCTTTTGCCCATCCATATTGTATTTATCAATAGAAGGGCTGCCTCCGAATCCTGAATTACTGACTATGAAATATTCGCCGTCAATAATGAGATCTGATGGTGCCGTTCCTGTGCTGAAGAGCAGCTCGCTGTTATACAGTGAGTCCAGTTTATAGACAGCTTCCTTCTCCCAGTCCATGACATATATATTGCCGTCAACAGGTGCCTTTGAAATCAGCTGATAGAGAAGAGAGCAGGAAGAGAAGAGTACTGTAATCAGTAAAATAATGAAAATACGTTTCATATATCCTCCAGTATTAATGTGAATTTGACTGTTCTGCCTTCGCGCGGATATCCCCTGATATCCTCAAATTGCCTGTTGAGCGGATTACTCACTGCAACAGCCGCCTCTATTCTTTCATAGGAGAATTTCACTCCTGTTTCAGTAATCTGCATAAAACCGTTTATGTATTTGGTATTATAATCATTGATATATCTCCTGGATTCTATCCTGCTTCCGGTATATAAGAAGAAATCACCGATATATACCCCAAGATCCAGTCCGTATTTCATTACAGGGTCATAGGGCAGTATGGAGTAGTAATTGGATATATGCCCGGCTTCCAGGTTCAGTATATCACTGAAAAACTCACTGTAATCACTGACATTGTCTATGATTGAGGGCTTGAACCGAAGATATGAATCCACTGAAAACATCTGCCATCTGTCACTGAATATCAGTCCTGCCCTGGGTCTTATCACTCTCTGATTATTTACAGGTCTGTATATGCCCCTGAGATTCTCCCAATTGATAAGGTCAAAGGCAATATCCAGACCTGATTCAAATGCTATGAGCATTCTGCCTTTTGAATGCAGTATATTGCAGTATATTGATGAGACCTTTTCGCTGCTGAGATCCGGATTGCCTGAAGCATACGGGTCACCTGTCCAGTACAGTTCATTGAATGTCGGTTCCCTCATATAGAAGGATATGCCTCTCTGTTTCATTATACTGCCCGAATGCGTCTCTCTCATTATATTGGTCCTTACTGTCTGAGGGATACAGGTATTGACTGAGAGATACCATTGTCCCTTTTCATACTCCCAGTTTCCTCCGCCTCTGAATCTGCTGCGGCTGGATGTATTATCACTGTCAATATAATCATGTATTACACTGAGTCCGAGATTGCCCAGATATGTATTGCCTGAAGCAGATATGTACATATTGCCTGCATGGGATCGGCTGTCAATCCCTTCACCTATCCGGGGATTACTGTAATG
>JAXHVG010000103.1:0-10761 GCA_034189245.1 Caldifarciminota bacterium | reverse complement strand
AAGCAGCAGGAGAATCACAGCTGTTCCGTATGCAATAGGTACCTGCTTGTCAGGTGCAGTACCCTCTGTCATCAGTGCATATATGTGATAGGGCAATGCCATGACCTCATCCATCACTGACTGAGGCAGTTTCCCTGTATAGAATGTCGCAGCTGTAAAGAGTATCGGGGCTGTTTCCCCGGCAGCCCTGCCGACTGAAATAATTGCTCCTGTCAGTATATTGGGCAATGCAGCAGGCAGAATCACCTTCATTATGACCTGACTCTTTGTTGCACCGAGGGCAAATGCAGCTTCCCTGAAACCTGACGGCACCTGTTTTATTGCCTCTTCGGATGCATTGATTATTATGGGGAGTATCAGTATTGCCAGTGTCAGTGATCCGGAGAGAATGGATACACCCATATTGAACATATTGACGAATATCGCCAGACCGAACAGTCCGTAGACAATTGAAGGCACTCCTGCCAGTGTATTGATCGCTGTTCTTATCACTGTCATAATCCATCTCGGTTTTCCGTATTCAGCCAGATACACAGAAGCCATCACACCCAGAGGGAATGCAATAATAAGTGACATTACTGTAAGATACATTGTACCGAGAATTGCGGGGAATATCCCGCCCTCTGTCATACCATTGAGGGGTTTTTGGGTTAAGAATGTCCAGTCAATCACACCTATGCCCTTGGAGAATATCAGGTAGAGAAATAAGATCAGGAACATGATGCTGATAGAAATAAGCAGACGGAGCAGATTAATGCTGAGCATTTCCTTTATCCTTCTTGTAATCATTGTCTCTTCCCTTTCTCCAGAATGAACTGTGTTATCAGATTGGATGCAAATGTGATAATGAACAGCACCATTGCTATTCCAAACAGAGCCCTGTAATGCAATGATCCCATTATTGTCTCCCCCATTTCAGATGCAATAGCTGCTGTCATGGGTCTTACTGGTCTTAATATGCTTTTAATCATGCCCGGTGAACCGCCTGCAACCATCAGTACGACCATTGTCTCGCCTATTGCCCTGCCGAAACCGAGTATCACGCCTGCTATTACTCCTGATTTTGCAGCAGGAAGGACAACCCTGAATATTGTCTCTGATCTATTGGCTCCCAGTGCAAGTGATGCCTCCCTCAGACTCTTGGGCACAGATGAAAGGGCATCCTCTGCTATACTTGAAATTATAGGGGTTACCATTATACCCAGAACAATAGATGCAGTGAGTGCATTGAGACCAGTGGGTATATCAAATAATTTTCTTATGAATGGTGCAAGGAATGCCATACCGAAGAGACCGTAGATAACAGACGGAATGCCTGCAAGCAGTTCAATAAATGGTTTCAATGCCTCGCGCACTCCCGGTCTTGCAATTTCTGACAGATATATTGCAGAGCCCACACCAAGAGGCAGGGAGATAATGAGTGCACCTGCAGTGACAACGAGTGAAGATACAATCAGAGGAAGTATGCCCATTTCAGGCGGATAATGAACAGGATGCCAGGATGTGCCGAAGAGAAACTCAAAGACACCTATCTCAGCAAAGACAGGCAGTCCCTCTGAGAAGATAGAGAATATTATCCCGAACAGAAAGACAACTGATAAGAAGGCTGCTGTAAAATTTATGTATTTGAATAATCTTTCTTTCATCTCTTTCTCCAAAAAAATGAGCAGGAGACAATTGTCTCCTGCTTGTATCTATATATTAATTAAGGGGTATATAGCCCACTTCTTCTACGATTGTCTGGCCCTGCTGCGAGAATATGAATTCCATGAACTGTCCGAGGTCACCTGAGGGCTGACCATTGGTATACATGAAGAGCGGTCTAGCCAGCTTATATGTCTCATTATTGACTGTCTCAATTGACGGAAACACACCATTGAGCTTGAGTGCCTTGACTGTTTCATCAAGATAACCGATTCCAATATAACCTATTGCTCCGGGTGTATCTGCCACTGTTGTCTGCACTGCTTTGTTTGAGGCAAGGAGCAATGCATTGTCACTGACCTTGGCTCCCTCCAGCACCAGTTTCTTGAAGACCTCAAATGTACCTGAAGAATAATCCCTTGAAATCACCACTATGGGCATGCTCTCTCCGCCCAGTTCCGACCAGTTGTTGATTTCGCCTGTATATATACCTTTCATCTGTTCCATTGTAATTTTATCAATATTATTGGAAGGATTGACCGCTATTGCCAGACCGTCTCTTGCTACAACATTCTCAACTACATTGATGCCATTCTCCCTTGCAAGCTTCATCTCCTTTGTCTTCATTGGTCTTGATGCATTGGCAATATCCGCCTGTCCGTTTATAAGTGCAGCAATACCGACACCCGAACCACCGCCCCTGAGCGATATGTTTATCTCGGGATTTGCATTCATGAATACCTCTGCTGCCTTCTGTGCTATGGGGAATACTGTTGTTGAACCGGTGATTGTAATCTGCCCGGCAAAGATAATCCCCGTTACAGCGATTATGCCCATAAAAATGGAAAAGAATTTCTTCATTATTTCCTCCTCGTTACTTTAATTAATTGTATGGGAGAAGACCCATCTCAGCTGAAGAGCAATTTCATCCACATCATCAATAGTTGCATCTTCATACATTGTTCTTGAATAATTTGCCTGCAGCCATACTGCCGGGCTATTCTTTGATGCTCTCAGTATATAATAATTGATTCCTCCGAGAATCATCTGTGAGCCGTCATCAGCTGTGTCTTTGTCTGGATCCGATTTATCGTATCTTGCAACAATATCCATATCAAAACCGGATATCTTACCCATTGAGAATGAGCCCATGCCCATATAGGCATATGCACCATCACTGTCAATATTCTTCATCAGATATTCACCGATCAATGAAAGAGGCCCGAATGAGATTTTTGCCAGACCTGCTGCTGCCATTACTGTTGTATCTCCTGCTGTCAACAATTCATCTGAATTGAGAAGACCCTTCTGTGTATAATACACACTGCCGCCTACTGTAATGCCCGGGATGGGGATAACCCTGAGGTTGCCTATGAATGCAGGATTGATGTCCACATCACCGCCTGTTTTCTTGTATCCTTCGCCATTTGACATCTGCAGAGAATATTCACCGAATCCGCCGGGAATCAGTGCATAATAACCGAGACCATAATCAGTGGAACTGATCACTTTATACTTGTCTGACGGGTCTTTGTCTATTGTTGTATAATCCCATGTGTAAATAGTCCCGAAGTAATTCTTCATAAGTCCGAATGTCACCTTGCTCTCAGGTATTGGCAGGAGTTTGTTGAAATCCAAATAGGCATATTTGAGTTTCAGGCCTGCACCATCCAGTCCATCTTCATCAGAGAAGAAATCCAGATTGAAACGGCCCTTGATATTGTCCGTGAATTCGGGTTCCAGTCTGAAATAACCCCTCTTGAGGGCAAACTGGCTTTCTTCAATTGTCCTGTCAACAATGTCTGCAGTGTATCTGTTCCACAGTTCCATCTTGAACTTTGTCTCCATTCCATGCATGGAAACAGCAGAGAGAAGAACAATAGCGAGTGTTAAGAGTAATAGGACTTTCTTCATTTCATACCTCCTTCAGGTTTTTCATTATTCACAATATAAACATATGCTATTAATACAGTATAAATAATATGTTAAAAATGTGTTAAGGGAATAGGGTCCTATATGCATTGACCCCAAAAAGTCACTGCCTATTTTTCTTTATCTTCCTCAATTTCCCTGTAATGCCTTACATCCTCAACCTCTCTGTCAAGGAATATTGCAATGATTGTTCTTATCACAACAATGCCTCCCAGCATACCGAGGTCCTTCCATGTAAATTCAATTATGGTCTTGATGATATCTGCTGCAATAAGAAATTCCAGACCGAGGAGGAGATATGTGCCGAATGTATGACGCAATATCTCCCTCTGCTTATGCATATGATAGTGCTTTTTCATTCTGAGATATTCATATATGAGGAATCTGTACATTGTAACCAGTATGCCCCAGACAATTATTACAATGGCAAGGATCCCTATAATGTGGGATATGCGGAGTATAATATCCGGCAGCATTTAAAGACCCGCTCTTTCAAGTAGAACAAGAAGAAGAACAATAACAGCAATAGCAGGCATAATTACAATCCATTCATTGACATTGAGAAGTTCAGGCAGTGTCAATTTCTTAAAGCTCCCCTTATTGAGGAATGGGAGGAGTTTTGCATAAACACCTGCAAAGAGACCCGCTCCGATTATTATGCCTACAACACCCCCTGCAAGTGCATCCATTGCACCATTGCCCACAGCTCCTGCAACTGTTCCGGGGCAGTAGCCCAAAACAGCAAAGCCCACACCGAATATCAGTCCGCCTATTCCTGCTGTGACCCATGAACCAGGTTTGGGATGAAGTTTTGCAATACCCATGCCCTTCATTGCATATACGCCTATCATGCCGGTAACAACTGCTGAGAGCATTATCTTGACAACTGTATTATCCTCAAGGAGCAATTGACCGATTATCACATTGTATTTTGTAGCACCGCCCTTCTGCAGCAGGAATCCGAAGAGGAAGCCTGCAATGAGTGCTATGAAGAGCTGCAGGCCTTTCTTTGAATGAAGTCTATCCAACATAACATACCCCCTAAAATACCCTGAAAATTAAGAATGCAGCAGCAATACCGCCAATGAAGAAACAAATTGCTGCAATCCATGAACTTACTGCCAGCTGAAGCGCACCGCTGATACCATGACCTGATGTGCATCCGCCTGCCCACCGGGCTCCGAATCCCATTAATATGCCTCCAATCAGTGCTACAAAGAATCTCAGAACAGGCGTATTGCCGAAATGAGCAATCCATTTGGATGGGAGAAATAAAAAGCGGAAATCACCGGATATGAGAGCTGATACAAATGCACCGATTATCACACCCAATACAAGCATCCATTCCCAGTCAATCTCAGGAACAAATTTCTGGAAATACTTATTCTCTTCAATGCGTTTCTTGCCGAATATCTTGCCCAGCATACCGCTTGTTCTGGCAAATGCAGTAGAACATCCCAGGGGCTTGTCTGATATGAGGAATGTTATCCAGCTCAAAACACCTATGCCTGCACCTACAATGTATGGAGACCACCGAATTTGAGTGAGCCACTCCATTATTACCTCCTATTTTTTACATGATTTGCATTTGAGATTCTTGCCCAAGGCACTGAGTCCATTAATTCCGCCAGCCACATTAATGAGTTTTTCAAATCCCTTCTGCATCAATATGCTTGCCCCGAGCGATGATCTGTGACCTGTTGTGCATGATAGCAGAATTGTATCATTCTTACTGAGTTTTCTATAATCTGTTCTCAGGTCAGGTGCCGGGATATTAACTGTGCCCTTGATATGCATGTTTGCATATTCACCGGGTGCCCTTACATCCAGAAATACGATTTTCTCCTTGCCATTCATCATGTCATACGCCTCACTGGCAGAAGCAATCCTCAGATGGCCTGCAGGCAGTCCGTTCTTTGACCATTCAAACATACTGCCATTTAAATATCCTGCTATATTATCCAGCCCGACACGGCGTAATTTGAGAGCCATTGTCTCAGCATGGAATTTGTCATTGGCTACAAGCAGGATCCTCTTATTGGGCGGTATGACCCAGCCGCCGAATGTGGAGAATTTGCCGCCGCAGTCAATATGATATGAACCCGGTACGTGCTGACCCCCGAATGCATCATAATCCCTGCCGTCCAGCACAATGGTGCCCGGACTGCCGGATCTCTTGTAGAATTCCTCAGGGCTCATTTTCTTAAGGGGGTTCATTTTAGAGAGCTTCTTGGGGCCCTTTCTGTTTATCTCAGAGCACCGTGAGAAATGGTCCGGTGCAGGCGGCATATTGGTTGTCAGTGATTTTATCAGCTGTTTCCTGCTCTTCATCTTGAATGGTTTATTGTACTTCTTTTCATAACCTATTGTGCTTCTGCGCTTTGCGCCCATTGCCCTGCCGCAGAGTGAACCTGCTCCGTGAGCAGGGAATACCTCCACATGGCCGGGGAGTTTGTTGAATTTTTTCAGAGAATTGAATAATTTTCCTGCCAGCTCCTCTGCTCTTCCGGGGAAAAGATCCGGTCTGCCCACATCACCAACAAAGAGAGTATCACCGCAGAACAGGCATGCAGGTGATTTGCCCCTTGAGAGATCTGTTACAACATAACTGATATGCTCCGGTGTATGACCCGGAGTTTCAAGCACCTCCAGCTTGACATGCTCTATCTTGAAAGAATTTCCCTCTTTCAGGGGAATATGCTTGAACTTGCATCTGGCAGATTTAGGGGCATAGATATCTGCGCCTGTCTTTTCAGCCAGATCCATATGGCCTGAAACAAAATCTGCATGGAGATGCGTTTCAATAATATGGGTGATCTTCATTCCCATTGCCTTTGCTGCCTTGATATACTTGTCTGTATCCCTCTGAGGATCAATTATTGCGCATTGATTATTACCGCCCAGGAGATATGAGCTATGCGAGATCCCTGTTTCGTAAAATTGTTCAACATACATTATTCCCTCCTTTATTACTTATAGATAGATTATATACATTATAAGAGATGCTGCTGCCAGGAATAAAACAGTCAGTCCGCTCCCCGCCTTGAGATAATCCCTGTTTGAATAATTGCCGAATGAAAGCAGGAATGCATTGACCTGATGGGTCGGCAGTATGAATGAATTGGCTGTCATTACTGCAATGAAGAGAGCCAGTATCCTCGGGTCTGCATTGAGCATTGGTGCCAAATTTATCACGAGCGGCACAAGAAGCACTGTTGCAGCAACATTACTCATGAAAAGGGAGAATACTGTTGTTATGAGACCCAGTGCTCCCAGTATGAGAAGCAGATGAGCACCCTCCAGTACCTCTATGATATTGTTGGCAATAAATGACGCTGCCCCGCTTTTTTCCATTGCAATACTGAGAGGTATGAGGCCTGCAAGGAGGAATACGGTCTTCCAGTCCACTGCCTTATAGGCATCCTCCATGGTTAATACCCTCAAAACAACCATGCTCATAGCACCTGTGAGTAATGCCAATGAGAGTCTTATACCCAAAACAGCAAGCAGTATAGCTGCAAGAAAACAGATAATGGCAGTGAGTGCTTTGGATTTTTTCAATGGTTTTGTCTTGTAGGGTGTAATGACAGAACAGTTCTGATTATTCTCCAGATTATCTATATTCTGCCATGTACCGTACACTATCAGGGTGCTGCCCGGCTGGAGCACTGTATCAGAAAACCCCTTCCGCGACTGACTGTCACCCTGTATAAGGGCAATAGGCTCAACACTGTAATTTTTTCTCATTGCAATCTGCCGTATTGTTTTGCCAACGAAATTGGACCTGTAGGGCACCATTATCTCAGCAAAACCTGCATGTTCAGGATTCTTGAGGTCTCTGAATTTCTCCACCTTCTTCTTGCCCTCAGCACCTGTCTGTTCTTCAAACCTGGATATTTCCTCACTGTTTCCCAGAACAGCTATCTCCATGCCCTCTTCAAATTTTGTATGCCGCCATGGCGCATAACTCATCTCATTCTTATTGTACATTGCGATGATGTGCACGTCATGGTCACTGTTATTGCGCAGCTCCTCCCTTGTCATGCCGATCAATGTACTGTTCTTGCCTATCTTAAACCTGTAGATTTCAGCAGGGAGATGCCATGCATCAACAAGTTCCTGCTGATAATTCCTCTGACTGCTGCTGTCTGACTGCGGCAATATCCTTTTACCTGCAACAATAAAATACAGTACCACAGTAATAAGGAGCAGTATGCCTATTGGTGTAATATAAAACAGTGAAAATGGCTCAAGTCCCGACTGCCGCATCAGATCATTGAGGACAATCACAGGTCCCGAGGCAACCATTGTGAGTGTTCCGCCTGCAATTGCAGCAAAACCCAGAGGCATGATAAGGCGCGACACCGGGATCTTTGCTCTTCTTGATATGCCTGAGAGTGCCGGCAGGAAAAGGGCTGTTGCGCCGATATTCTGCATGAATGCAGACATAATGCCCACTGAGAAAGACACACCTGCCCTGACCTTTGTCTCTGTATCACCGGTGATTTTCAATATGAATCTGCTGACACTGTCCATAACACCTGTATCCGATATGCCCCTGCCCATTATCATGACAGAGAGCACTGCTATGACAGCATTACTGGAGAATCCCGAGAATGCCTCGGCAGGTGTCAGTATGCCTGTCCATGCAAGAGCAAGCATGGCAAGTATTGCTGCAACATCTATACGGACAATCTCTGTGATGAATAGTACTATGGTTATACCGAGTATGGTGAAAACAACAGCTATATCTCCCGAAGTGCCCCCTTGTTTATTTTTAATTATAAATGTAAATAAAAAATATGCAAGTGAGAGAATATGAAACTCGTCCCTAGAACACCCTCCCTAAATCCCTACATACAACTAAAGTGTTTTTCTCTGTAATGTAACTTGACAAATTTATAATTTGTGATATACACACTGTATGAGTATTGAATGTGATAAATATTATGAAAGGTTTTCCCCCTTAGACATAAGCGAAATAGAAGAACAAAAATGGAAGAAGAAAAACAGATTATTTTTAAAATTTCTTTCAACAATTCCATTAGAACATTACAGAAATACACTTAGTCATATCAAAACAATTGAATTTAATTTGTCGGGTAAATATAAATCATTTCACCTTTCACTTATTTATCATCTTTACTGGAAACAGAAATATATTTCAATAAAGAATACTGCTATACCTAAAAGATTGAAGGTTCTTAAAAAATTCCAGTCTTACTTTGACTCAGTAGATCAACACAAAATGCCTTTATATGAATTAATTAATGATTTTCCAAGAGATGAATGTAGAACAGAAGATAAATTTATTAAATGGTATATTTCAAAAGAGTGGTCTAATGCTAAACCGGAAGAATATATAAAGATATCTACAAATTATGTTGATGTTGACTGCAATTCATATCTATCATTTGAAGATTTTTGGAAATTATATCTTTCCAGAATTGATATAGATAATTTTATTGACCAACATGATAAATATGTTGATATAGTTGCAATAAAAAAGGAATTTGAAAAAGAAAAGGCTTACTATAAAAAATATCAGACCAATGCACTGTTAGGAACTGATTCACTGGATGATTTCATTAAAATATTCATTATTGTTGGCTTGAAGGCTAGAATCTATAGGACATGGGTTTCAATTCTCACTCAGCTTAATTTTGCTTATACTTGGAATGCATATATAGATAATTTTAAAATTGATAGTGATGTTTTTTTGGATACAAAGGGTATAGATGCATTTGGTAGTAATTATGGAGAACTCATTGGTTTTCAAATAAAGAAACAGAGCAATAGACCAGAATCTCTTCGTCTAGATAATGAAAACAAATATTTAAAAACGCTTGAGATTCAATATGATCTAAAATATGAATCAAAGGAATTTTACAAAGATAAATTGAGAAGACTAGACAATGGATTCATTGTTTTCCAAAAAGAGTATGTTAATTTTATAATAAACTCCTTTGATCAGAACAACTGAGATTTCTTTATTGGGATTGGTATATCCTTTAATTGAAGTGAAGTTATATGGGGAGTTATTTCTTTATAAACATCGTATAAATACTCTTGCATTTTATCAGAATTTAACCAATCAACGATTGTTCTCAATTCTGACTTAGTGAAATTAATTTTGGGTAAAAGATGATAAACATCACCTAAATATGGGAATAATTCATCTTCTATAGCACTTACAAGTTTGCCGCCTTTTGTATGACCAACTACAATTCTGGGCAATATTGAATAAAAAGATTTAAAATCCGTAATTTCAGATTCATCAAGATAATATTTTGTATACGGAACCCTTAAAACATATCCTTTTTTTATATTTTTACCCTTCATGAATGGTAATCTATTAGCTTTGTTGTCTATTCTATTCTTTTTAACAATTTTCTTTACTTCTGGAGATCTTGCTGAAATTTTTATATTGAAATAATCTTTTACCGTATTGTCCTGAAATTTACTGAAATAATCTCTTTTATTTGTCTTAAATCTAATCATCTCTCCTGACCAGGAAGGGTCTTTTCTATTTAAATTCATTTGAGGAAAACTGTACAAATTATCTGTTAAAAACAGATTTAAGCCGCTTTTCTCCTTTTTAAAAAACAATATGCATGTAGTAACATTCATGCCATTAAAAATATTTTTACCCAGATAATAAATATTGGTTTGACCATTCTTTGCCATGAATATTCTTAATTTTTTGAAATCATTTAAAATCATCCATGTAGCTGGGATAATAAACATTAGCCTACCATTTTCTTTTAACAATTTTATTGACTTTTCAATAAAAGCTCCATATATGTTGTATTTACCGTACCATGTATCTGTTCTCATTTTGTATTGCTTCTTTGTTTCTTGATTAACTCTAATCGCATAATGATTATTTGATGAAACAATACCGTAGGGAGGATTACCTATTATCAAATCATATTTAATATCAAACTTCTTTAATAAAAAATCTTCGTTGAATAATGTAATATTAGGATATGTTTTGAATTGATTATAACTCTTTTTAAAAATCTCTCTATTGAGCTCTATTACATCAATATTTACATTTGGATTTTTATTAATAAGACTCCATATAAATTGTCCGTATCCAAAAGAAGGTTCCAATATTTTTGCATTATTCAAATTTCTATCAAGCAAATCAATCATTAAATTAATTACAATGGGAGGAGTTGA
>JAXHVG010000102.1:0-2686 GCA_034189245.1 Caldifarciminota bacterium | reverse complement strand
CTGACAACGATTATCTTGAACTGTATGTAGTAGCATTTGATGAACTGGGTAATGTATCCGACACTATGATTGTGTTTGGCAGGGATTATTATCCCCCTATTACCAATCTGGAATATACGGAGCCGTATTTCCAGAACACTGTAAATTATGTTAATAACAATTCAGCAGCAATACTGTCTGCTTACGATGACTTCAGCGGATTTGAATCAATGCATGTGAAGTTAAATGATTCATCTATGGTTTACAATGACAGCATAGTTTCATTGAGTTTTGCCGAACTGAGATACGGAATAAATGATATTGAATATTACAGTATTGACCAAATAGGCAATACGGAACTCACCCATTATGATTCATTCTTTATTGATAACAGAAAACCCTTAACAGAGTTGATTATTGACGGTGATTATCATAATGACGGTAATGAATATGTTTCTGACAGAAGCATACTTAGTCTTGTAAGCAGTGATGATGCAAGCGGTGTAGATACCACAATAATGACCATCAATGATGAATACGCTGATATAGATAACTCAATACTGACGGTTTACGGTCTCAATTCAGTTGAGTATTACAGTATTGACAATGTTGAAAACACTGAAGATATCAATGCAAGAGCAATATACATGGATAATGTTGTACCAAATTATTCACTCTCATTTAATGGAGAGTATATTGACTCAGTACCGTACATAATCAATATGAATACGCAGATAACAATAAACGGGACTGATGACCTTTCGGGAGTAAAATACATTCATTACAGCATTGATAATACCAGCAATACTATTGTCGGTAATAGTCTCAATATACCAGAAGAAGGACCGCATACACTGTATATTAAGCTCTCGGATAATGTCAATAACATAACAGGCTGGCAGTCAGAAGCAGTCTATGTGGATAATACTCCTCCTGAGGTGACTGCTGGAATAGGGCTACCCAAGTACAATGATTATATTACAAGCGAAAGCCCAATCACATTGTCCGCATCAGATGAAATCGCTGGTGTCAGAGAAGTTATATACTATATCAATGGAACTGAGTATACATATAATGAGCCATTTACTATCACAGGAGCAGACGGTGAATATACTATTGAATATAAGGCAATAGACAGAGTGGGCAATGAATCCGACTTGCAGTCAATGATAGTCAATCTTGACAACACCTCTCCAGATATAACCATTAATTACAATGAACCGCAGTATTACGGAGAGTATCAGTTTGTTTCTTCTCAGTCACTGATTGATGTTGAAGCATATGATACAGGAAGTGGACAGAAGAGAATAACCTATGATATAAACGGCATACTGAGTGGAGAAGGAGCAAGCGCTCTTACAATCTCACTGGTCAATCTTGATGAGAATGTGTATAACCTTCTTGTTAGGGCATGGGATAATCTTGATAATGAGGCGGAAAAACAGGATGAATTTGTAATAGATGACAGTCATCCAGTTACAGACCTTGCTGTTGGAGACCCGCAGTACATTAAATCAGATACAATGCTTATTACATCAAACACACCTCTTGAATTAACAGCAACAGACAAACCAGACAATACTCCTGCAAGTGGTGTATATGAGATGATATACGGTCATATAAGCCCTCTTAATCATGTTAATAACTCAAACTACACTGATTATGTAAATGATGAAGACGGAGTGTATCAATACAGGTATTATTCAGTTGATAATCTTGATAATACCGAACCAGTAAATGAAAGAACAATAGAACTGGATAATACAGCTCCTGAAGTTATTATCACCTATCCTTATGACGGAATATTCATTAATCAGGATGTTCCTATCAAGGGATATGCCGATGACAAGAACTTCAGAAGATGGAAACTTGAATACAGGATTGAAGAGGCATTGTCATGGAACACAATAACAGATTGGCAGACAACAGTGCCCTCAGACAGTTCTCTCGGCCAGTTCAATGCATCAGAACTGCAGAGTGGAGTTTATACAGTCAAACTCACTGCTGAAGACCTTGTTGAGAATATGAATACTTATGAGATTACCATTAAAGGCGGAGAACCCCAGCAGGATCTTGAACTTACTGGCTACCTCAAACCAGAAGGCGTCTGGGGCGGAGATTATATCTATATTGCAGATACACAGCATAAACGGGTTGTTAAAACCAATGAGGATAACTCACTGCTTCTTGAAATAAGAGAGTTCCAGCCCAGAGATGTGTTTGTTGACAGCAGAGGCAGGCTATTTACAACAGACCTTGATAACAAGGTGTATGTATACTCATCACAGGGCGACGAGATAAAGACAATTGACGGACACCTGCATCCCAAGGGATTAGAAGTCAGATTCAATAAGATATATGTTGCAGATACCTACAAGAACAGAATAGTTGTATACAATATGAATGGTGAAATTGATATGACCATACCAGTGAACAAACATCCTGAAGGAATTGCTGTTGATGAGGATGGTAATATATTCACCTGTATAGATGAAAGCAATGAGATAAGAGGATACAGCAGTACAGGAGAAGAGATATTCAGATACGGTGTAGTAGGTCACGGATTGGGAGAGTTTGTAAGGGCTGTTGATATTGATGTGGATTCAAAGGGATACCTGTGGGTATGTGATAGAAATAATAACAGAATACATATGATTGACTGGAGGAATGAACTTGACTTGTTTATTCTTGGAGAGAGAGGACAGGA
>JAXHVG010000101.1:0-3575 GCA_034189245.1 Caldifarciminota bacterium | reverse complement strand
TGTGGATGTACTGAGGAAACAGGGTGTCGATAGCCTGACGGATACAGAGGAAGCCGTTACTGCGTTGGGCGACGAGCGGCTTCGAGCAGAATTCATCGTGAAATTGAAAGAGTTCAGGCATTGTGTCATGCGCCTCCCCTATCTTGGGATAATTATACCACACATCAAGTGCTGCTCCCTTAAGAATACCGTCTTTCAATGCATTATACAGTGCTTTCTGCTCAACTATCCTGCCCCTGCCCACATTGACAAGGAATTTGTCTCTCATCATTTCAAGCACTGTCTTGTCTATGAGCCCCTCTGTTTTCTGCGTGAGGGGAAGGCATACAAAGACAATTTCTGCGTCAGTAACCGTCTGCTCAAGATTGTTTGTTACTGAATCAAAATGTGGTATCGGGCTGTCCGGCAGTGTTCTCTTGAATCCGGTGATCTCACAGGAGAATGCCTTGAGGAGTTTTGCTATCTGAGAGCCGATTGCCCCTGTGCCCAGTACAGCGCATTTCTTATTATACATTGATGTCCAGTAATCCATGTAAAGACCGCTTCTGTTCCACTCGCCTTGAGCCAGGTCATTATGAAACTCTACAATTCTGCCCATTACTGCAAGAGAAAGCGCAAATGCATGCTCTGCAACAAATTTGGTATTGGCATGGGAATTGGCAACATCTACATCCAGTGCCTTCAGTTTTGAGAGGGGGAAGTGATTGACACCAGCATATGGAATAAAGAGTACATTTAGTTTGTCTGCATACTTCAGCTGCTCCTCATTCAATCTGTATGATATCAGAGTGTCCATGCCCTTGAGTTTCTCCGGCTCAAAGTATCGCTCCTCCCTGTAAACATCTATATTCTCCGTATCTTCAGATATTTTATCAATAACCTTATCCCAATACTTGCTGCTGCATCCTGCAAAAAGAATATTCATAGCACCTCCATATCCTTTATATATATTCTACTCCAATATCCGCTCCTGTAAAGCTCCAAATCCCGGGGACAGCCTTTCACATCTTTCACGCTCAGGTTGCATTATTCCCGATCTTACAAAAGAATATTATCTAAATCTAATTATTTTAGTATTAATATTTCTATCATCAGGTTCTTGTCCATAAGAGTTGGTAAAAAGAGATACAGAATAAAAGAAACATGACTTCTCAATAAACGAATATTGAAATATTAGAGAGTAACTCAGATAATAGGTGCAACCCCACTCTAAGATCCGCTATTTATAAAATTACATAACATTCTGTCCAAATCCCGGGGACGGTCCTTGAAATTTGCGCAAATTGACAAAAGAATAATTTTGTAAGTGTTTAATTAACATCACTTAGATAGACCATGTGTGTAAGTTGATAAATAGCGGACCAGAAATCACTTGAATTTCAAGGACCGTCCCTGGGATTTGGAAGGGTGTTTTGACAAAATGAGGGTAGAGGGACACCCGTTGAAATTAAATTTACGATGTATATTGTCAGAGATTGTGATAATTCGGACATGATAAAGCAATGCTTACGGTTATATAGATACCCAATACTTTGGATTAAAGCTCAAACGGGCGTTTTCCGGCAAATCCACCAACTAAAATGGAGAAGAACCTATCATCACACAAAACGTGAAAAATGTAAAGGGCTGTCCCCGGGATTTGGTCAGTATGCGGATAGGTCAATTATCGTTGAATTGCCTTCCTTGTCCTTTACAGTGAATCTGCTGCCGGATGAATTATTGTAATAAATATCAACAAAACCCATCTGCGGGTCGGGGATATTATATATTGTATTACTGTCTGATACAAAATACCAGTCAATGCCTGAAAGTGAGTCAGCTATCCGGAACCTAAGTCCAGTCCCGGTATCATTGATTATTTTACTTATAAACCTGACTGCAGGCGGTACTGTGTCCCTGCCTATTATAAATGATGATATATAATGCATATTGACAGTATCACTGCCTGTCAGTCTGCTGTGGAATCTATAGCTGTCCCCTGACTGAACATAGAGGGAATGATCAGCATGATTATGTATTATGAGATTGATACCATCCTGCAGGTATCTCCTGTTGAGATAGAATGAATGAAGCCGTGAAAATGCTTCAAATCCCTCTATTGCAGGTGAAGAATTGTTGTATAGTACAGAAACATCCTCCAATGCCTCTATCTCTATACTGCCCGGCAGGTGAATCCTGTCGTTCTTTCTTATAAACAGAGCATTGTATTCATTGATATTACCTGTTGCAGTCCTTTCGGGGCTGAACACAAAATATCTGTAGGGCGGCTTGCCGTAAGTGTCCCAGTTCCCGGATATATCGGGCATTCCCTCATTGCCGGACAGAACAAAACATGGCTTGCCGTGAACAGTAAAGAGCTTGGAGTAACTAATGTGTTCAGTGCTTTTTTCTTTATTATTGATCTTCAGTGTCAATGTTGATCTGTTATTATTGAAATCCTCAGCTGTAACAGTGATTATTGTATCACTATCAGAATACAAAATGGGGAGGGGTTCATCATAGAACCAGGTATCTGTATCCCCGTGCGGGTTGAGATAATACCGGCTGTCAGGCACATCAAGATCACTGCGGAACATCAGGGGTGTTTGCCTGGAGAAACTGAATGCAGTTGAATCAATTGTCATTGAGAATTGCCTCCTGCCGTTTACAAATATATTAATCTTGTGTACAAAAAGCCGGGCTGTTTGTGATATTCCCCTGTCCAGTATCTTCGGATAGATATAGAAACTGCCCTTAATACTGACAGAACCGGCATTATAGAATGAATTTGACATCTTAATGCATTTCTTCATCACAAGCTCGTGTTTGCTGTTTATCAGTGTAGTATCATCAGCTGGCTCCAATATAATATAGTCCATTAGAGGAAAGACGGAATCAGGATAATGGAAGAAATCATAGGGACTTACAGGATGATTGTTTACAGAACGCATCTCAAAATGCAGATGATGGATATATGCGCCTGAGCGGCCTGTAAAAGCAATAGTATCGCCTTCACTGACAATAATTGTATTATCATTTAGATACAATGTCTGTCTGAATGTCTCATTACTGAGCTGTGACCTGATGAGTGGTGAGAAATCAGAGAGATGTGAAAAGACATAGGTAATACTGTCTGTACTGAGAAAGAGGGCTTTGCCGTATCCGAAGAAATCCTGCTTGATATACGATATATATCCGTCAGCCGGTGCAACAACAGGCAGACTGCTGTTGAATGTGGAAAGATCAATGCCTGTGTGCAGGTGATTACCCCTGAATTCAGCAAATGAACCTGTAATGATATTGCTCTCAATGGGATATGTACCTGCCCAGACATGTATAATAATTACAGAGAGAGCAAGAATGCATGCCAGCCGTTTAATGACTCCTCCCTGATAATATTGTAATTATAACTTAATACATAGTCCCTGTACAATGCCCTGTCTGCTCTCAGTATGCCTGTAAGAAGCAAGAATCCAGATTTGCTGAGATGTCCGTTTATTTCCTCAAAGAGTGTTCTGAAATTGGATGGGAGCATATTTAGGAGAATGATATCAAACAGGGTATTTGATTCAAGTGCATCTATTGAACCATTGAAA
>JAXHVG010000100.1:0-8718 GCA_034189245.1 Caldifarciminota bacterium | reverse complement strand
TTGAAAAGATCATTACATTGTAAATAGTTATCATCCCCGATATGATTGCCACGCCTGCAACAATGGATATTATCAGCATCATAATACAAATCCCTTTATTATTGTGAATACACTGACACACAGTGAAAGAATGATCAGTATCAGATAGATATTGATATTTTTGATAATACCCTTTTCACTTCTGTCCGATATAAAGAGCAGACCGTCATCTTTATGATATCCTATCTTGAGCAATTCATTCTGTTTTTTGTTTAGCTGCATCCGGCTGTATTCACTCTCAATATGACTTTTGGCATTCTCCCATTCGGACATATCAATATCACCGTCACTATTGGCATCAAACTGTTTCATATAGTCCCTGTCATACTTTCTCTTCTTGAGAAAATCAGCAAATGCCTTTCTGCTGTCCCTGTCAGTTACTGTCCCCATGATATACACATTGGAATACACAGGAAGGCTCTCTTCAATATAATACACATCCTTATTCCTCACTGCTGCATTGACAAGGAAATGAGGACTGGAGTATTTGGCCCTGTTTCTGATATCAAGAACAGCATTTCTTGTATCTACCTCCATAGCAAAACCATTGTCTTCAATATAGAATCTATCCGGAATATATTCACCTATACGCTGCAGTCTCCATCCTGCCTTTTCCCTGCCTTTTTCATAATGTTTCTCATATTTATATTTGTAGAATCTGAAATATACACACTTCATGCCTGATACAAATGCGGGAATAGCATTCCTGTCCATAATACTGCCCTTCAATTCCCTCAGACCAATACTGACAGATTCAATGGATGAAGTGGGTATCTCTTCTATGAACATCCTGAATTTCAAATACTTGAAGAAAAAGAACAGGTAGTAAAGAGTAATGGCAATACCCGCAAACCCAGCAGCGCGGGGAGTAAGTATATCATTAATAAGGAATAGTACAGCAATATTCAAGGCAAGAGGCAGCAGTACAATGATGCGCATTGAATTGACTGAGACAAGTTTCTTCTTGAAGAAACGCTTGTGGGCCGGATATACATCATAATGATAATCATAGGAGAATTTTTCACTTTCATCTTCAGTATTTTCCTCAAATATAGCGGAAGGATACTCATATGAATAGAAACCATTTGAAAAGAGCATTGACGCTGTTACTGCATAATCATCAATTGAACCGGAAATGCCCGGTATGTAATTGAGTGAATAATTGAAGTCTTCATTATAGGATACTGCGCTTTCTTTTAAACTATCCAGCAGTTTTTTTACATTAACTGTTTTAGAGAATCTGTCAGCTCCCTTAACTGAACTGAGGTCCATCTTTTTTATCGGTAATTTTACTATTGTATTCTGATTGGAAAAATAAAGGCAGATCAGCACATTGCGGTTAAGCAAGAGTGATTTGAATGTATTGTTCATTACCTTCCTTTCATTGATACCTGCAATTACGAGTATATTGTCTCTCTTTTTAATTTCAATTCTGCCCCGGTTTGTCTTGAAATATATCCCGGAATCATTCTCTTTAAGAGAAACAGCCTCTGCAATAATAGAGTGCATCTGCTTTTTCTCTTCTTCATCTATTATAAATGACTTAATATCAATAGATTCCAGGTCCCTCTTCATATTCTCAATCCTCTCCTTTTCCGTGGAATGTATGAGAGATGCAAAACCCTCTCCTATGAATCTCTGTACAACATGCATACTGTCCAATCCTGTCTTTGATGAGATTGAATCAAGTGTCTTTCTGTCCACTTGAGACTTCCGGGGTGCAATTGTTTTGACATATAAATTATAATTCATGGTTGTATTTTACAATATAGGAACAATTTAATCAAGTATGAACATCCTCTTATCCCCTGTCTGAATTCAACATACCCCCTCTCAACCGGCAATGTTTTTGTTGACATAATACTAAAATTCATTATTATCATGTTTATGAAAAATGTTTTTGCAATCATAATTATTATTTCTGTTTCTTTCCTGCTGTTTTACTGCAATGGCGATCCTGCTGATTACAGTGAATCCGGCAGGGCACATTCTGCACAGATGACAGAGTCAGCTGAGAGAGACACATTGCTCCGGGACTGTCTTATTCTGCTAATCCTTGATAACAGTATTTATTCTGCAAAACTGGAGAGGGTCTTTGATTCCCTGACTGTAAAATACCCGGAGCATATTTATGTTGAGAAAATAGATGCTGAAAGACAGCAGTCACTGATTGATTCTTTCAATCTTTTACATCTGCCTGCCTATATTGTTCTTGATAAAAGAAGAGAAATTGTTCTGAAAAGCGAATCATATAAACCCCTGAGAATAACTGAATCAAAACTGAGATACCACAATATTATCCGATGATTTGCTCAAGAATCTCTCTGATAATTGCTGCTGTATCCTTTCTCTCATAATACATTGTAATATCACCCGTGAATCGGGTAGCTGAAATCAATGCCCTTTTAATATCCCGGGCACTGTACCCTGCCTGAAAGACTGAATCTGCAAGAGGGCGTCCAATCTGCCTGCTTCCTATCAGTACAGATGGCGTTCTCAGATAGGGTGCCTCAATAACCAGGGAGGATGAATTGCCCATCCCTGAGACTGCTGAAGCGAGCAATGATATATAATTGACATATCCCAGATGTGGATAAAAATATATATTATCTCTTTTCTTTGAGATTGCTTTTATCCTGTCAAGAATATAGTCACCTCCAATATCAGAATTGGGCGCAGTGCAAAGGACATTTCTGTCAGTACTGCTCATAAATTCAAGTGCACCTCGGATTTGTTTTTCAACCGGCATATCTGTATCTGTTTCAGGATGAAATGTGAACAGAATATACATTTGCTCTTTCAGCTCAAGACCAAACTCCCTGTTAATATCATCCAGAGGTCTCAAATCCATTCTGTCTATGTTTTCAAGTGCCGGATCTCCCGCATTGTAAATATTCCTGCTGCTCCCTTTCATCCTGATAATATTCTCCCTGAACAATTCTCCGCTTGTGAAACTGATGTCCGCTGTAAGGGAGAGCAGATTTCTTATCTTATCATCAATGCATCCTGTCTCTTCACCGCCTGAAATGTGTATCAGTTTGACATCTGATATGAGGATGGGGATAAGAACTGAAACAAGTTCAATCCTGTCCCCCAAAACCATTATATAATCTGTTCGGGTTTCTCTTATAAGTACAGTCAATTCCTGCTGCAGGCGGGTCAGGCTGCTGCTTAAAGTTGCGGCGTCATGCCACTCAATTTTATGCTCTATTGTATAATCTGCAGATATTCCGCTCTGCTCTATTTCCGTGATGGAACATCCACGGGAAATGTCAAAGTGAGAACCTGCAGCAGTAAATATTGCCTCAAAAATATTGGACTGTCTCAATTCCCTTATTATGAGACTGAGATGAGAGAAATCCGACCTTGCTGTGGAGATTATCATAATGGTCTTCATATATTTCCTCTATTGATTAAATTTTAAATCTTTGTATAATTATATATCAAAATGAATAAAATAAAAGTTCTAATTTTCATAGTATCATCATTAGCTATATTTCTGCTGACTGCAGATATGTTCTATCTGCCGTTCAGTGCAGCCAACAGACGTATTCTGAAGAACAGTTATATAACACCCTCCGGCGAATACGGCATATGGCGGAAACCATATAACAATATACCGGGGCATTTCCATTCAGGCATTGATTTCAGGAATCCCGGATCAAGACCCGGAGAAATAGAACCTGTATTCAGCTGCAGCAGAGGCAGGGTTATATCTGTACTGAACAATGGCTCATCATCATCCGTAATAATCCGGCACAGGCACAATGGCGGTTTCATTTACTCTACCTATACTCATGTCACTGATATTGTGGTCAGCCCGGGTGACAGTGTTTCACACAGATCTGTTATTGCGAGTTTCATTGATAAACCCCATCTGGATATCTGGGGCGAGTATCTCAACCACCTGCATTTTGAGATCCTCAAGACAGAGCCCATCTATATTGGAATAAGGGAGAACAATAAAACCTATCTCTCGTATTCAATTGAATGCAGGTCCGGCAAGCAGCTCAATGAACTGTTCTATAATCCGAGACTTTTTTTTATTTTTGATATGCATTAATTCTTGACATAAATTAAATTATGTATAAAATTAAATATATGAAATATTTTAATGATTTTCGTATAATAAAGAGGGACAAATATTCCTATTCATTCAAGGGGCAATTAATTAAATTTATTGTTATATTTGGATTTATATTGATTATCGTTCTTAAATATTTGAAATAAATTAATAAACGATTCATTAAAAACAGGAGGATGTATGATAGAACTCCATTATAATTTCAAAGATCTCTTCAGGGCAACAAGACTCGGATTGTCTCTGAAGAAAATATTTGTGATGCTCATGTCACTTATCACCGGCTTTGTGCTTTACTTCATTATTGCATACATAGCATATATGACATCAGGCATCAGTATTGCAGATATTTGGAATACCTATAAACTGTTCCCTCTGCCGGTTTTCGGTGTAACAGTACTTAACTGGTACTCATGGCTGATATGGTATCTGGGCGCAATCATATTTTTCATTACCTTTATTTTCGGACAGACAGCTGTTTCGAAGATAACATTTGAACAACTCAAGGGTAATGAATTCTATGAAATGAAGGAAGCTACAAAATACTCTTTCAAATTCTGGAAAAGTGCTTTCCTTGCACCCGTGACATTGATAATTCTTATTGCAATCATGATACTGGGCGCATTCATATTCGGACTTATAGGGAGAATACCGTATTTCGGTCCACTGTTCCTTATTGTCTTTCTTATCCCAATACTGTTCGGAGCATTGTTTACAGTATATCTCATGATTGTTTTCTTTGTATCACTCTTTGTGTCACCTGTTATTGCCGGCACATCCAAATCGGACACATTTGATACACTATTTGAGACATTCTCCATTGTATGGGACCAGCCGTGGCGCCTTGTCATATGGTCGGGTCTCGTATTTATCATGAGTTCACTGGGTACATATATTCTCGGTTCCATACTCAGGTACACTCTTGAATTGACAAGATGGGCTCTTTCTTTCTGGAACGGCGGCTCATGGCTCAAGATATGGGCCAATGCATTCCATTTCCTCCCTCCGGTACCCGGTTATGCGGTCTTTGAGAAATTTGCACTCAATATAACACCTTTCTGGCTCAATATCTATAATTTCCACACAGGCAACTGGGCAATAAATATTGTCAGTGTTCTGCTCGGTCTGCTGTTCTATGTTATCGGATTTACGATTATATCCTATTTCATTACTTCATGGACTGCAGGGCAGACAATGATATATGTCAATCTTGTCAAGATAAAGGATGATGTCAATCTTCTTGAAGAGAATGATGAGGAATTTGATGAACTGGACAATGATTTTGAAGACGAAGAGGAGACAGACACTGAAGAAGATGAAACAGAAGATGAAGAGGAAACAGCAGAAGAAGACGAGAGCAATACTGAAGAAGATAACTGATAATAGAGATAAATAAGTAACCGGGAGATATTTCTCCCGGTTCAAAAAGGAGTGTCTTTATGTTATTGTTTATTCTTCTGATAGCCATCATAATAATTGTCGGATACATCTATGTCATGTATAAGAAAAATGATATGTACAATGTGCCTGAAATAGCAGACATCAAAAAAGACCCGTATATGCCTGCCATTAATACATCATTTTTCCTTGCAAAGGAAAGGGAATTCAAGGAACTCGGAGGAACCAAAATAGGTGATTTTTCTATTACAGAAATTGCCTATGCAAATTTCCACAGGGGATATCTGCTTGAGGAGGATAATATCTATGCAGTTGTTTCTCAAAGACTGCCCAATCCCCTACAGAAGTATCTCGGTATGTCAGACAAACCGTATATAAGTTTCTATTCTGTTTTTGATAATGGAAGTGACCTTGAAAGCACAACACGTGAAAATGTTGAAAAGGAAGACACTTCCCAATACAGGCATGTGC
Source organism: Caldifarciminota bacterium (assembly GCA_034189245.1). Classification (GTDB taxonomy): domain Bacteria; phylum Hydrothermota; class 32-111; order 32-111; family 32-111; genus JAXHVG01. The sequence goes on along the minus strand of JAXHVG010000100.1, from coordinate 2,729 downwards.
ACCAGTATGATGATCTGCCCCTTATGAGTATTCTTGAGAAGCATAAAATCCAGATAGACATAATGGAGTCCAAGGGTGTTACTGAAATGAAGCTCACTGCTGATGATTTCTTCAAGCACATGAAACGCGGTCTCAGAATAGATATGGTGCATAGAGCAACAAATGGTTATGAGACAAAGGCTGATCTTGAGAATATTATGGCTAAACTGGGACTGGAGCCCAATAAAAAGATGAGCCCTCAAGAAAGGACCACGGAAGAGTAATTACTATTACTATTCCCTGTCCTTTGACTGATTCCATATCTCCTCCATTTCATTTAATGAAAGAGATTGATTCTTTTCCTGTGCTGCTTCAATGTTCTTGAATCTCTCAATGAATTTTTTTATTGTCCCGAGAAGGGCTGTCTCCGGGTCAATACCCTCAAAATTGCCCAGATGCGCCACTGCAAAGAGTATATCCCCCAATTCCTCCTCTTTCTGTTCAATAGTAAAAGCATCCCTGAATTCTGATAATTCCTCTTCAATTTTTTCATAAACACCGGTAACAGATTCCCAGTCAAACCCGCGGCTTGAAGCCTTTTTCTGCACTTTTGCCGATAGAAGGAGTGCCGGAAGTCTCGGCATATTGTCCATAATACTCTCAACTCCGCTTTCCTCTTTCTTTATATTGACCCAATTGTTAAGAACCTCCTGAGATGTGTCCGCTTTTACTGCTCCAAAGACATGGGGGTGTCTCCTCTCAAGTTTCTGCCTGTGATAATCCAGAAGCTGCTTTATGGTGAACTCATTATTATCCTCAGCAATGACAGTATGGAGAAGCACCTGGGTAAGCATATCGGCAAGTTCATCCATTATCCTGTGGCTGCTGCTGTCCTCTATTGCCTCCACCAGTTCATATGCCTCTTCAACAGCATATTTTCTGAGACTGCGGTGTGTCTGTTTCCTGTCCCAGGGGCATTCTTTTCTCAATTTCTTCATTACCTCATACAGTTCATCAAATTCCTTCATGTCTTTTTCCTGTAGTCCTCTATAGCTGACCGGACAGCATCCTCTGTGAGCACAGAACAATCAGCCTTTTTCGGCGGAAGACCGCCCAGTGCCTCAACAACCTCTTCATTCTTGAGGGAGAGTGCTTCCTCCAATGTCCTGTTTTTAAGCAGCTCTGTTGTCATTGAGGATGATGCTATTGCTGCTGCACATCCGTATGTCTGGAATGTTGCTTCTGTAATCCTGTTGTCCCTGATCTTCAGATAAAGTATCATCTCATCACCGTCAACACTGTTGCATGCCCTTCCCACTCCGTCAGGACTGTCCATCTTTCCCGCATTCCGCGGATTGGTGAAATAATCCATCACTTTCTTATTGTACATCTTATACTCCCGGTGATAGTTTCCTTAATTTATTGACACATTCAGCTATGGTCCGTCCTGCTCTCTCAATCTCACTGTCTGTATTGAATCTGCTCAGGGATATCCTCAGTGAGCCGGCAGACTCTTTCGGATTGCGTCCCATTGCTCTGAGGACATGCGACGGGGAACTATCTGATGAAGAACAGGCACTGCCTCCTGATAACATGATATTCTTATCAGACAGCATCAGCACAAGAGCTTCTGACTCAATACCGGGGAATGAGAGATTCAATGTATTCTCAATACTCGCCTCAATGGGGGTATTGAGAATAAAATCCCCAACACCCTCAGAGATAATATCAAGCATTGCCTGTCTCTGCTTAGTCATCCGTCTGCTGAACTCGCTATGGCCCAAATAGGCAATGTCCAATGCCTTGGCGAGACCTATTATTCCGGGCACATTCTCTGTGCCGGGACGGATGCCCAGTTCATGCCCGCCGCCTGTGATTATGGGGTTGATTGCAACAGTTTTCTTCTTGTAGAGAAATCCTATACCCTTGGGTCCGTGGAATTTGTGCGCTGATGCTGTGAGCATGTCAACACCGAGTATATCAACTTCATAGAGCATCTTGCCTGTGCTCTGGACAGCATCTGTATGGAAAAGTATATTCCTTTTCCTTAATAAACCAGATATCTCACTGATGGGCTGAATTGCACCTGTCTCATTATTGACATGCATGATTGAAACAATTACAGTATCATCCCTCAATGCATTTTCAAGTGACTTATAATCCACAATCCCGTCTTTGCCCGGTTTGATATAGCTTATCTCAAAACCCTCTGACTGAAGTGCTTTTGCAGTATTTAAAATTGCGGAATGCTCAATTGCCGAAACTATGATATGTTTTCCAACAGCTCTCCTGGCATATGCTGCGCCCCTAAGGGCGAGATTGTCACTCTCGGTTCCTGAACCGGTAAATACTATCTCTTCCTTTTCAGCACCGATGCGGGTTGCAATATTTCTTCTTGCCTCTTCAATCTTCAGTTTTACTTCACTGCCGGCACTGTGTATGGATGAAGGATTACCATAATAATCACTGAAATATGGTCTCATTTCATCTACTACAGCAGGGTCAGTCACTGTTGTAGCATTATTATCCAGATAAATCATTTCCATAATGCCTCCGTTTTACATTTTTATGTTTCATCTGTCATTGTTCTCACAAGTGAGTTCTTCATCTGCATCTACTCTGCTGTCCCCGCTGTCTTTTATATCTGTATCAGCATTAAGCCCTTCACTGTTTTCCCCCGGCAGATTATATATTGTCTTGAATTTAGCGATCATTGAGATCATGCCGAGGAATGCCGGTATATAGGAAAC
>JAXHVG010000010.1:0-2629 GCA_034189245.1 Caldifarciminota bacterium | reverse complement strand
CCCGCATCTGTGCTTATCCCTTGGATGAATCGTATCACTGTATTTGAGTCTTACTATTTCTTCATCACTGTAATCCAGTATTTTAAGATACTTCCTGTTTGCAGAAATATAATTGCCTTCCCTGTCAAAAACAGCAATACCCATGAATGTATTGTGGAATATCTTCTCAAATTGATTCTTTGACCTCTCTGTCTCCTCTTCAACCTTTGTTTTGAGGAGGTCATAAACCAATACACCCAGAATAAGGGGGAGAAGTATGTCAGTAAAATCCTCATACCTGTCAAGACCGGCGTATATACCACCCCACTCAAGTGCATTGCTCACTGTAACAAAAATCAATAGAAGGAAAATTAACAATAATAGACCATAATGACTCTTCTTATCAGATATCAATATGAGATACAAAGCCAGCATAATCCCGGATGCAGCTGTTATCAGACCGACAATACTAAATATCAGCAACATCTCTGTTCTGCCTATTGTGAATAGTCCGCATAATGAGCCAAACAAGCAACGTCACCGCGCCTGACATATGAAAGAAATGCTCCAGTGTATTGAATAATGCTCCCCAGATAAAACCCTCTGTTATTGTGAATATATTGGCCAGAAAAAACATTGTGATTGCACTGAGCAGTATGCCCTTGTATTTCAATGCAGAGAAACGCGTTCTGTACAGCAGCAGTATTAACATTATAATGAGATATATTAGGATAGACAAGATTTCACTTTCTTCAATCATAATTTATTTGATACCATAATAATATCATTATGTCAATATTAACAATTGTATATTACAATATTAAGGATACTTAATACTGTCGGAAATAGTTTATTGAGTTAAACAAATCAGCAATAAAAAAGAATAAACTTGACACCGGCAGTTTTTTTTCTAAAATAGTAAATTAAAATAGACAAGGAAGGATTTATGAAAAGGATTTTAGTTACAGGAGCAGTCGGGCAAATAGGCAGCGAGCTTACAATGGAACTGAGGAATAGGCATGGGGCCTATAATGTTATCGGAACAGGTCACAGGACAAAACCCTCTGATGAACTGAAGAATTCCGGTCCCTTTGAATTTATGGAGATCAGGGACTATGATGCAGTCAAGAAGGTAATTGATAAATATGATGTTGGTGTTATATACCATCTTGCAGCAATACTCTCTGCAGTTGGTGAATCAAAACCCCAGTTGTGCTGGGATGTTAATGTCAATGGACTGTACAATATACTGGAGGCTGCCAGGGAAAATGATTGTGCGGTTTTCACACCTTCATCAATCGGAGCATTCGGCCCATCCACACCTGCAGACAATACACCACAGGACACTATTCAGAGGCCCACATCAATGTACGGAGTCACCAAGGTGTCCGGTGAACTGCTCTGCGATTATTACTACAAGAGGTTCAATGTTGACACAAGGGGTGTCCGTTATCCCGGACTCATATCACATGTCACTGAACCGGGCGGCGGAACAACAGATTATGCTGTTGAGATATACTATGAGGCACTGAAGAATAAGAAATACACTTGCCCTTTAAGAAAAGATACATCACTTGATATGATGTATATGCCTGACGGAATCAAGGCTGCAGTGGATCTTATGGACGCAGATCCGGCATCACTGGTACACAGGAATGCATTCAATGTCACGGCAATGAACTTCACGCCTGAGCAGATAGCTGATGCAATCAGAAAGCATATCCCGGAATTTGAGATTGAATATGATGTGGACAATACAAAACAGTCAATTGCTGATTCATGGCCCAATTATATGGATGATTCCGCTGCAAGGGAAGAATGGGGCTGGGATCCCGAGTATGATCTTGATAAAATGACTGAGGATATGCTTAATAATCTTTCAAAAAAACTCAATATTAATTTATAATAAGGAGCAATTATGGCAATAGAAAAACTCAATAAGGTTCTTAAAGATAATGTGAGTGAGCTTGAAGAGAGGGGTACTGCCAAAGGTGCCGAAATGGTTCTTACAGGTGTCAAACAGGCAGAAGGACAGTATGGTCCCCGTTTTTTTGTGGAAGGATACGGTGATAAAGAGTTTCTCAAAATGAATGCCAATTCATATCTCGGATTATCGCTGAGAGAGGATATGATTGAAGCAGAGGAAAATGCAGCAAAGGAATTCGGTGTTGGACCCGGTGCAGTGCGTTTCATATCAGGAACATACAAACCGCACATTGAACTTGAAAAGAGGCTTGCCGATTTTCACGGAAAAGAAGCTGGCATGATATTCTCATCCGCCTATGTGACAAGCATGGGTGTGCTTGCCCCCCTTATCAACAAGGAGACATTTGTTATCAGTGATGAATTGAATCATAACTGCATAATCAATGCAATCCGTCTTTCAAGGCCTGCAGGAAAAGACATATACAAACATAATGATACTGAAGATCTCAAAAGAGCAATCAATGATGCAGAAGGCAAAGCCAAGCGAGTTATAGTTGTTACGGACGGAATATTCTCAATGAGAGGAGACCATGCTCCTCTTGACCGTATTGTTGATATATGCAGTGAACATGACAGTGATTTTGAAGAAGGCATCACAACAGTTGTTGATGATTCACACGGAGTAGGTGCTTTTGGAGATACAGGCAGGGGAACAGAGGAATAC
>JAXHVG010000001.1:0-5451 GCA_034189245.1 Caldifarciminota bacterium | reverse complement strand
ATTGTGATAATCCGGACATGATGAAAGCAATGCTTACGGTTATACCGATACACAATACTTTGAATTAAAGGCTAAACAGTCGTTTCTCGGTAAATCCACCAACTAAAATGGAGAAGAACCGCAGATGTAAAGGACCGTCCCCGGGATTTGGAGGGTTGTTTTGACAAAATAAGGGTAAAGGGACACCCGTTGAAATTAGATTTAAGATGCGTGTTGGTCATGCATAATCATGATCTGTTTTGTATAACTAAGAAGCTAAATCAAAATTATAAGAGTACATATAGTGCCTGCGATTTGTAATACCGCTTAATTGAATGAATAATAAGTGTTTCCGGATGAATCAGCATCTTTAAGAAGGTTGATCAACAATTGCTGCTATAAACTGAAATGAGTATTGATCTGATCAATAATTGACTGTATCCTGCTGCTAACTGATTCAACTACCCTGTTATAGTACTGCTTTGCCTTCTCAGGACTGAAATCAGGTTCACTGATTTTCTCATCATAATCAATAATGGGTCCGGGAACAGGAACAGAGTCAATAGAACTGTCCCTCCTGTAATGCAGTGAACGATTGTAATTATCAGGATTCACAGAATCCGGGGCAATGTGAATCATCATGGCTGTTTCATCCACACCTGAATGTCCGCCCGGTCTGAAGTATATCTCCTCAGTTATTGAATAGGCAAACTGCCACCAGTGCACAATAATAACAAACATGCCGGTCTCTCTGTAAATGGCCTGTTTTACCCTGTTCAAAACACTGTTATTGCCGCCATGACCATTGAGAATAATGAGGAATCTGTAATTATCCTTCACCAAAGAAAGTGCTATATTGAAAACAGTGTTGTACAACACCTCCTCTGTGATATCTATTGAACCGGGATAGGGCAGGAGGGTGGATGTGACCCCGTAATATACTGTGGGCAGTATAAGAGCATTGACGAAAGGAGCAATATCATTTGCCATACTGCGGGGTATCTCACTGTCTGTGCCCAGAGGACCGGCTCCATGTGCCTCTATTGTGCCTACAGGCAGTATAATACTGTCAATCTCATCCCTTAAATCCTTTACCTCTTTCCAGTTCATATGAGATATCCTTCTCTCCATCTTATCCCCCTATTCCATATAGGAATGTTTATTGTTCCACCGGTACTGATGCTTATCAAACCATCTGTATGTCTCTTCCAGACCCTGCTTTAGTGTATATCGGGGTTCATACCCGAGTAACTTGTCTGCAAGTGATATATCAGCGAGCAGGTGTTCAACCTCTGATGATGAGGGTCTGACCCTGTCCCGGTCATGCTTCACAGTGAGATTGCTTCCCTTGATATGACTTATTTCCTCAATAATGTCACCTACTGAATGCATTGCACCTGAACCTATATTGATTATCCTCCCTATTGCATTGGTGTTTAATATGGTCTTTGCAATACCGTCAACCGTATCACTGATGTAATTGAAGTCCCTCTTCACATCAGTTCTGCCCAGTTCAATGGTATTACCCCTCAGTGCCTGGATTATCACAGTGGGTATGATTGCCCTGAGTGACTGGCCGGGACCGTATGTATTGAATGGCCTCAGTACAGTGACAGGTGTGTCAAATGAGTAGTAATAGCTCATTGCAAGCGCTTCTGCAGATACCTTGGTTGCAGCATAGGGTGACTGGGGTTTAAGTGCATATTCCTCCTTGAGGGGGATTTTGCTGTTTGTGCCGTAAACCTCACTGGATGATACCACAATCACATGAGAGACATTATTCCTGCGGGCAGCCATCAGTATATTGAATGTCCCCTCAATATTGTTTCTTATATATGAAAGCGGTGCATTGTAGGAATAGGGAATACCGATGAGTGATGCAAGATGAATGATACAGTCGCTCTTTGCAGTCATTGCCTCAATCATATGATAATCCGTAATATCGCCGAATCGGATATTGATCTCATTTTCTGCCTCTTGGTATTCCAGCATGCCCCTGTCATGCCTTGAATTATACCTGAGAAGTGCATCAATACTGTATTTTCCGGATAATGATGCGGACAGATGACTCCCAATGAAACCGCCAGCACCTGTTATAAAGATACTCTTCACTTAATCCTCCTTGTGGTATCTGTATGCAAGAAAATATTTCCTGTATCTCTCACTGCATTGACACTTACTGATTCTATTGTTATATTCTGTCCGGTCAATAACAATTGTTCCAAGATTGAATGGAGTAACCTGGGCAGTAAAGGATAATTTGAATTTGAGCAGTGAATCCTCAGCAGATGATGTTGTCCCGCCTCCGAGCAGTATACTGGTTGAGCCATGTGAGAATGCATCCTCAATCCCCCTGTCAACAAGCAGATTGCCGGCTCCCGGATAATTGTCTCTGTTTTTGAGAACTTGAAGGTGATAGTAGGCAGGTGCATGCTTATTAGTGAGGAATAATGCCCCCCCCATAATTGTGCCATTGTCCCTGAATAGGAAGAGCCTTGAGAAATCATACCCGGAGAGTTTCTCAAAATACCTCTCACTGAAGAACAGTGCATTGTCAGCATCAATGGAATGCATATACTCCCTGTATATATTGCCGAAATGAACAAAATCCTCTCTACTGTCAGATCTTATTACAGTGCCGGTCAATTTCTCTGCGCGTCTCAGCATATATCTGCAAGAGGGGGAGTAATTGTCCCTGTAGTGGTTTGTTCTGTCTATATATGCAGTATTCCTTATAAATATGCTGTTTACAAGATCTGTCCTGGGCTCTCTGTAGAGGGGGTTGAACCGTATAATACCTGCAATAAGCCCCATTTTACGGCACTCTTCAATGAATAGTGAGAAGAAGTGTTCACTGAACCTCTGGGAATAATCATTACTGATATATGAACCGTATCCGTATGGTGTCTCAAAATCATCAAATTCCCTGTTAATTTGAACTATAAGCATTGCAAAACTGCCCTCTTCTTCAAGAGTAAATGCCCGGGTATCAGGATAGAGCTGACTGTATCTGCAGCTGAACTGCGGGTCACTTATATTGTACTGTTCAAGAATGTCCTGCCAGTTATCAGTGACTCTCATAATCCGCATTCCCTCAGTGACATGATAATACGCTTCATATCATCAATACCATACTCCTCATCACAGGGTAAATTGAGTAAATAATCAGAGATAATGTTATCGCATCTCCACAAAACAGGGGCGTATATATCCTTTTGTTGAAGTAAAAGTTTAATCTTATTCCTGTTCTCTATAAGAATAGGCATTGACTGCGGAACAGAATTGCTGTCAAGTTTCAGGGGGCAGTATTCCTTCAACTCACTGTAGAGATAATTGTAATTCTTCCTTCTATCTGCTGCTGATTCTTTAACAGGGTAATGAGAGATTATATGTGAAGAGAGGGGGGAAATTGCAGACGGACTGCAGCTTATCATTCTCTCACTCTCAGTGGAATACTTCACATAGTGATTTTCAATCTCACTGCTGCTGTCTGTTGTTTCATGCATATATCTCAGAATCTTGGCATAGGTCTTGATAATGGGGAAGAGTGATGATTCTTCAGTCAGGGCGCATTGATTTTCACAACCTGTGAAATAACCGCCGTCAGGCACAGGGATGATCTTCCTGAAACTTGCCAGTTCACAGTCACCGGCATTGTCAAAGACACTGAGAATAGAATGTGTCCTGTCAATAACAGTTCCGATGTCCCTATTATCAAGAAATTCAAACAGTGCATTATCCCGGAAACCGAAATAGTCAGTTATATATATGATATCCGCCTCTTCTATGAGTGGGCTCAGAGAATCAATGTCTGCAGTAAAGTCATTATTTATATGATAGAACCGGGTCTCATGGCCTGCTTCCTTTACAGGCAGAAGCATGGAAGGACAGTAGAAATCGGGGAATAGCACGAGTGAAGGGGATTTGAGTGATTTGAACAGACAGTATGAAGCAGAACGTCCTGAACTGAACATTGTTATTTGTCTCTCAGGTGCAAGTAAGTCCATAATCCCTGTTCTCTCTTTACTGACATAATTGAAATCAAGCATCCTTTCAGAACCTATAATACGCATAGGATAACAATAATATTTAAGTGTATTGATGTCAAGAATAATATGTTATTCCCACGAAAAAAATGTCCCTTTTTTACTATAAAAAATGTCACCTAAAATCATATAGAGATCACCTAAAAAGTCAAGTAATATAAAGAGTTCTTCTTGAGAAGAGCTCTTCTTTCCGTTTTTGAGTTTTAATGTAATCATCAGGGAGTTTCCCGGAGTAAACAACCCTGTTTTTATATAATATCCACATATCATTGTTCTGATTCCACCTAACCTCTACCTTAGCCCGCATTAATGATAATGCCCTGTGTTTCGGTATCTGCACTGTATTATGAAAGAATGCTATGGTGTTGTCTTTCTTCACTTTCCTGTAAACCCTTTTGGTGAACACCATATCAAGGTCAACATCCTTCAGTTCACAGAATGCGGAAGGACTATCACTATTAACAGTAAACCGCTCATTGTAATAATCAATAAAATAATCCTGAAGGAAGGTATTGGCTTTTTCATAGGAAGTAATATTATGTAATAACATCTCACTAATGAGGCGATCTTGGTGGGTTCTAAAGGAACGTTCTACACGTCCTTTAGCTTGAGGTGAGGAGGCGTTGATGGATATGATGCTGAGTTCATCCAGGGATTGTTCAATGTTTGTAAGGTCCTGTTCAATGGCAGTATTATACCATCTGCCTCCTTTCCTTGTTGTAGTAAAGTGAGAAGCCCGGTCATGATACAGTGCTTTAAACCAGCCGTAATGTTCAAGTACATGCTTTATGGCTTTCATATTATTGAAAGCAGAGTCTGAGTCAAAGAATCGTGCATAAAGCAGTTTGCTTGTACAATCATCAACAATGGTTATGAGGTTTGCGGGTTGAGGGATACCCTTTATCCATTGATGGAAAGATGTGTCCATCTGCAGCAGAAGTCCTTTCTCGGGCATTCTGGGGCGGCTTTCCCTGTGTTTTTGTCTGTATTGCCTCGGTTTCTTATTTGTATTCTTATTGATTATTTTCCTTGTGGTTTCATAGGATATCTTTATTCCGTGGATTTCATCAAGTTTCTCCCGGAAGTGTCTGATATTAAAGGGATGCCATGGATCATTGTAGTACTTATTATACAGATAGACAATGCTCTTTCTGAATGACTCTGAAAATCCTTTCCTGCCGCTTCCTTCCTTTCTCATCAATCCTCTCACTCCTTCCTCTTCATATCGCTTCTTTATTCTAATTGCCTGTCTGTATTTTACACCCATGAGTTCTGCTGCTTGTGTTAATGTCATTTCCTTGTTCATTACCTTTTTCATGATTTCATGTCTGTTATGTTCTTTCATTGTCAATTTCAGCTCCTTTTCCTGCATTTTTAACCTCCTTGTGTTAAGGAGATTATTTTACCTCAAAATGTGACATTTTTT